>NZ_JAXIOO010000013.1:0-86266 GCF_049311065.1 Arthrobacter sp. 7Tela_A1
GGCCGGGGATACGGGGTGCGGGGCGCTGCAAGGCTGTGGGTAATTACCAAGTGCACCCCGGCACCGGCTGCCACCCGGGCGACGTCCGGATGGTGCAGTCCGCTGGTGTCATTAATGACCGTGGCACCGGCCTCGACGGCGGCTTCAGCGACTGCCGGGAGGAACGTGTCTGCCGAGATCACCGCGTCGGTCTGTTCCCGAACAGCGCGGATTACGGGTACCACCCGGGCGGCCTCTTCCGCCGCACTGAGAGGAGGTCCCGGAGCGAAGGGGACGCCGCCGATGTCGACCCAGTCGGCGCCGTCGTCCACCGCCTTGAGTGCGGCCTGCACCGCAGCGTCCAGCGCGAACGTCCGTCCGCCGTCGAAAAACGAATCAGGGGTCCGGTTGATGATCGCCATCAGCGCCACCCTGCGGCTGAAATCGAAGGTCCGTGCCCCGATCCGTTGGACGGGGTGGGCCAGCGGCGGTTCATAGGGCCGGGCTGGAACGGCCGATACGGCGCCCGCATTGGCGCCAGGCTCCTCTGCCGCGCTTTTCAGACTCATGTTTGCATCCTACGGTGGAGCACAGCCCGCAACCGCCCGTCCCGAAGGAAGGTACCTGATGGAATTGCCGCTGCAGCCCCCTGTGGAGCCCATGCTGGCCAAGGCCGTAGAAAGTATTCCCGAGGGCAGGTACGCCTATGAGCCAAAATGGGACGGTTTCCGCGCGATCGTCTTCCGTGACGGCGGTGAGGTGGAAATCACCAGCCGGAACGGCCGGGGCATGAACCGGTACTTTCCAGAGCTGGTGGAAGCGTTCCGGAGTGGCCTGCCGGAGAAGTCGGCCGTGGACGGCGAGATCATCCTGGTCAGCGGCGGGGGGACGCGCCTGGACTTCGATCTCCTGCAGCAGCGTATTCATCCGGCGGCGAGCCGTGTGAAACTCCTCGCGCAGCAGACTCCGGCCTCCTTTGTGGCCTTCGACCTGCTGGCCCTGGGGGACACGAACCTCGCTGCGGCCCCCTTCCATGAGCGGCGCGCGGCACTCGAGCAGGCCCTCGGCGCGGCCGGCGGCAGGCTGCACCTGACCCGCCAGACCCTGGATCCGCAGACGGCCGCCGAATGGTTTGAACAGTTTGAAGGCGCCGGCCTGGACGGCGTGGTGGCCAAGGCCTTGGACGGCCCGTATGAACCCGGGAAGCGGGCCATGTACAAGATCAAGCACCGCCGGACGGCGGATTGTGTGCTGGCCGGCTACCGGCTGCACAAAAGCGGCGATGACCGGATCGGCTCGCTGCTGCTAGGGCTCTACGACGACGACGGCGTTCTCGCCAACGTGGGTGTGGTCGGGGCGCTGCCGATGCAGCGCAGGAAGGAACTCTTCGAAGAACTTCAGCCCCTGGTCACCTGGGACAGCTCCCATCCCTGGACCCAGGCCGGGCAGGACGCCGGAACGCGCACACCCTGGAACGCCGAAGGCAGCCGGTGGAGCGGCACCAAGGACCTCTCCTTTACTCCGCTTCGACCTGAACGGGTGATCGAGGTTGCCTACGACCATATGGAGGGACCCCGCTTCCGGCACCCGCCGAGCTTCGTCCGCTGGCGTCCCGACCGGGACCCGGAATCGTGCGGTTACGCCCAGTTGGATGAACCGGTCCGCTTTGACCTGGCAGACGTCCTGCAGGCCCCGGCGAGGTAGCGGCTGCCGTCGCCCAGGCAAGCTGGAAGCATGCCTGGGCCGGGATGCACGCACGGTCTGCGATGCACCTGACAAAGGGCTGTGGCCGTGCTCTCCCATGGTCCTCAGCGGCCGCGGAGCGGCGATACGCTGGGAGATATGCAAGAAGGCAACATCAATTTCCATACCCGCAAGTGGGTTCGTCCGGAGGACCTGAACGCTAACGGCACGCTTTTCGGCGGTTCGCTGCTGCGCTGGATCGATGAGGAAGCAACCATCTACGCGATCCTCCAAATGGGTAACGGCAGGGTGGTGACGAAGTTGATGTCGGAAATCAATTTCGTCAGTTCGGCCCAGCAGGGCGACCTGATCGAAATGGGGCTGCGCGCCGTAAAGTTCGGCACCACGTCCCTGACCATGCAGGCAGAAGTGCGGAACATGATCACCCGTTCGAGCATCCTCACCATCGAACGGATCGTGTTCGTCAATCTGGACGAACACGGTCGTCCGGTGCCCCACGGCTACACGGATGTCACCTACGACCGCGACCGGCTCCCCACCCATCACCTGCCGGCTGTCCCGCCCGTACCCTAGACCGGGCTCCCGGACCAGCTCACTGGAAGCAACACGGCGCGTTAGTTGTGCCGGCGGACCCTGCAGCTGAAAGAATCCGAGCAGGGCCGCACCTATCCGGCCGGTACGGTTCTTGAGCGAAACGGGTAAGGATGCACAGCGACAGTCCCGCTGCCACCGGGCGATACGGCAGGCAGCGGACCCCCCGCCTCATGTTTTGGGGTGCCCTGACCGGAATGGTGCTCATTGCCCTGAACCTGCGGGGACCCATTGTTGCCCCCTCGCCGATTCTCGGCATCCTCCAGGACGAGCTGGGCATGTCAGTGCAGACCTCGGGACTGCTGACGGCACTGCCCATCGCGTGTTTTGGCGTGGTGTCCTTCCTCGCGCTTCCCCTGCTGCGCCGTGGAGGGCCGGACCAGGCCATAGCCCTGTGCCTGGCCGGGATCCTGGTTGGAACCCTGCTGCGTTCTTCAGGCGGAACAGGGTTGGCGCTGGCCGGGACGGTTGTGATTGGCGCGTCAATCGCCGTCGGAAACGTACTGGTTCCGGTGATCATCCGGCGTGATTTTGCGCCCGCACGCGTGCCGCTCGTCACCGGGGTCTACACCGCCGCTATGAATATCGGATCCATGGTCACGCTCATCCTCACCGCCCCGCTTGCACAGGCACTCGGCTGGAGGACAGCCATGGTGGTGTGGAGCGCGCTGGCCCTTGCCGCAGCACTGGCGTGGCTCTCACTTGTCGGCTGGCGGGTATTCCTCCTCGGCACGCAGAAGGAGAAGGACCCAGCAGGGAACCCCGCCGGCAGCGCCGGGGAGGCTGGAGGCCCGGCCGGAACGGAAGCGGACGCGGCGGCGCAGGACACCCAACCGCCGGCCTGGCGATCTGCCCAGGCCTGGATCCTGCTGATTGCTTTCAGCGGACAGGCCTTTTCGTTCTATGCCGTCTCGACCTGGCTCCCCACGATGCTCATCGATTTGCTCGGCCTGGATACCGCGGGTGCCGGGGCCGGATCCTCCCTGTTCCAGGGACCGGCGCTCGTCGGAGCCCTGGCTGTTCCGCTGCTTTCCCGCCTGCTGAGGATCCGGACCCTGCTGTGGCTGACCTGCGCGGCGTGGGCTGCGCTGCCGGCCGGCCTGCTTCTGGCCCCCGCGGCCTGGCCCATCTGGGTCACACTGGGCGGGATCGCGCAGGGTGCCGGAATCACGGTCCTGCTGCTGATCCTCGTGCGGATGGGCGGCTCAGGCAGGCGGGCTGGACAGCTCTCCGCCATGGTGCAGGGTGGCGGCTACCTGGTGGCAGCAACCGGTCCCGTGGTCCTGGGCACCCTGCATGACGCGTCAGGCGGATGGACCCTGCCGCTGGCAGTCGTGGGGATCAGCATCGGTGCGCTGTTCGTGGCGGGTTCCGCCGCTGCCAAGACGTCCGACGGCGCCCGGAGCCCGGCGTAGGCCCGCCCGGTGTAGGCCAGCCCGGCGTAGGCCCGGCCGGTGTAGGCCAGCCCGGCGTAGGCCCGGCCGGTGTAGGCCCGCTCCGGAGCGCGTCCGCTTTCAGTCCGCGGTACCCTCTGCGAGGTCCCGCGCCAGTCGCGCCGCCTGCTCCGGGCCCAGCGGTGCGCCGGGAAACCTGCCCAGCCGATCCAGCGGGAGGCTGCCCATCAGGCTAAGGGCCGCTGTGAGTGAAGCGGCAGCGGCCGGGTCATCGTTCCCGGTGCCGTGGACCGCGAGCGCCTCCAGGAGTACGCGGGCAGCGCGGGGGTCCGCCAACCACTGGCTGACCGGTGAAGAGGCGGTCGGAAGGGGAGGGGGGCCGCTGCCTTCTACCTCGATCGTTTCGCTCAACCGGATATCACTCGAGGACGATCCCACTTTCAGGAGGTAGGCTCCGCTGTCCGTAACCCATGAGCGGATACCGGGATCGAAGCGGTCCAGGCTTCCGGCGGCCAGGTCGAAGGTGATGCGGCTGCTTTCTCCGGGACGAAGCTCCACCCGGGAGAAACCGCGCAGTTCCTGAGCCGGCCTCGGAACGCCGTTTGGCGGGCCGCTGACGTAGAGCTGGACCACTTCCGCACCCGCCCGGGCACCGGTATTCGTGACAGTGACCAAGACCCGGACCGCCGTTCCCGTTCCGCTTCCTTCGACCCCGGCTTCCAGGCCGGTGTACTCGAAGGTCGTGTAGGAGAGTCCGTGGCCAAAAGGGAAGGCGACCGGCATCTGCCGGGTGTCGTACCACCGGTAGCCGACCAGCAGGCCTTCGCCGTACCGGACCTGCCCGTCTTCGCCCGGGAAGTTGCCGTAGGCAGGCGTGTCCTCAATGCAGCGCGGGAACGTCTCAGCCAGCTTGCCCGAGGGGTTGGCATCGCCGAGGAGAAGGTCCGCCACGGCCTCTCCGCATCCCTGCCCGCCCAGCCAGCCTTCCAGCACCGCCGGTACATCCCGCGCCCAGCCCGTGGTCACGGCGGAGCCGTTGAGGAGGACGACAGCCAGGTCCGTCCGCTCCGCCGCAAGGGCGGAGAGGAGCCTGAGCTGGTTTGCCGGCAGGTCCAGGGATATCCGGTCAGCGCCCTCCGTTTCAGCCGAGTCCGGCAGCCCCAGGAACACGACCACCTGGTCGCCTTCCGCAGCCGCGGCAACAGCTTCTGCCACCAGTGCGTCACCGTCGGCCCCGGTGCCGTCCTCCAGCCCGTAGCCGGCCGCGAAGCGTGCCTCCGGAACCCGCGCAGCCAAGGCGTCCCAGGGCGTGCTGAGCCGTACGGGATTAACCCGCGACGATCCGCTGCCCTGGTACCTCGGCGTCCTCGCCAGCTCACCGACTATCACCAGGCGCCGCTGTGCGCTGAATGGCAGGACACCGCCGTCGTTTTTCAGCAGCACCATGGACTGCACCGCAGCACGCCGCGCCAGCCGGTCATGGGCAGCGAAGTCGGGCGGCCCGGACGCCTTGTCCGCAGTACGCTCGCCCAGGACCCGGAGGCGCTCCACTGCGGCGTCCACATCCTCGGGTGACACGAGACCGGCATCCAGTCCTGCAAGGACTTCGCCGGGACCGATGCCGTTGGAGGCAGGCATCTCCAGGTCCAGTCCCGCCGCGAGCGCCGCGGCCAGGTCCGTCACGGCGCCCCAGTCGGAGACAACGGCGCCGTCAAAGCCCCATTCATTCCGCAGGACCTGTGTGAGCAGCCACGGGTCCTGGGCTGCGTGGAAGCCGTTCAGTTTGTTGTACGCCGCCATGATGGTCCAGGGCCGGGCCTGCCGAACCACCATTTCGAAGGCCCGCAGATAGAGCTCCCGGAGGGTCCGCTGGTCCACGATGACGTCAACAGTCATCCGGTCCGTCTCCTGGTTGTTGGCCGCGAAGTGCTTCGGGCAGGCAGCGACTCCCTGGGACTGGACACCACGGATCCACGCGGTTCCGAGCAGCCCGCTGAGCAGCGGGTCCTCGGAAAAATACTCGAAGTTGCGTCCGCCCAGCGGTGTGCGTTTCAGGTTAAGGCCCGGTCCCAGCAGGACATCCACCCCCTGGGCGGCTGCTTCCAGTCCCGCGGCCCGGCCAAGTTCAGCAAGCAGCTCGGGGTTCCACGAACTCGCGGTGGCGCACTCGGAGGGAAAGCACGTTGCCGGCGCGGATTTCCCCAGGCCCAGGCCCGGATTGTCCTCGGAGCGGCGTACTCCGTGGGGGCCGTCGGTGAGCACCAGAGGCCGTACCCCGGCACCGGCCGATCCCCGTGTGGTCCAGAAGCCCTCACCGGAGAGCAGTTCAGCCTTCTCTGCGGGGGTCAGGCCGTTCCGCGGATCGTAGGTTGGCATGGGGGAGCCTCCTGCATGGATTCCGTACTGCCGGGGTGGCCCGAGTCTAGGCGCGGAGCCGGCCGGGGCGGAAGGGCTTTGCCATGATGCACTGCAGGTTCGCCCGGCGGGCAGTGCTGACCTGTTGCTGGCCTGCGGGCAGGACTATCGTTCGAAGAGATCCGTGGAACGTCCTGTTCCGCCTCGAGGGGAGAAGAGGGCGATGAAGACCCAGTTTGACCGGTACCGGCAGATCGCCGAGATTCTTTACCGCAACGGATTGGGCTATCTGGTTTCCGTGTCCGGTCTGGAAGCCAGGATTCCGTTTCGCCGGCAGTCCGCGCAGGAGGCTCCCCGTGTTGACAGCCCGGAGTACCTGCGCCGGGCCCTCGAAGAGCTGGGTCCCACCTTCGTTAAGCTGGGCCAGTTGCTTTCCACGCGGGCGGACCTGCTGCCGCCCGAGTACATGGAACAGCTCGCCAGACTGCAGGACAGGGCGGAACCGGCGCCGTGGGCTGATGTCCACGCCGAGCTGGAGCGTGAATTCGGCGAGGATCCGCTCAGGATATTTTCCGCCTTCAACACGACGCCGATTGCCAGCGCTTCCATCGGCCAGGCCTACGCGGCCACGCTGCCGGATGGAACCGACGTCGTCGTCAAGGTGCGCCGGCCAGGGATCGGTCCGACGGTCGAATCAGACCTGGCGATCCTCCAGTCGCTGGCGGGGCACGCCAGCAGGCGCTGGGAAGCAGCCAGGGACTATGACGTGAAGGGATTGATTGACGAGTTCGCCGATACCCTCCGCCAGGAGATGGACTATACCCAGGAAGGAAGGAACGCCGACCGTTTTGCCGTCAACTTCGAAAACGACGCGGCAGTGCTCATCCCGCATATCTACTGGGAGCACAGCACCCACAACGTCCTGACCATGCAGCGGATGTACGGGATGAAGGTGACAGACACCAGGGCGCTGGACGCAGCCGGAATTGACCGGAAGTCGCTCGCCGCCACGGCCGCCACTGCGGAAATGAAGATGGTCTTCGAGGACGGCTTCTTCCACGCTGACCCCCACCCGGGGAACATCTTCGTGCAGCCGAATTCGCAGATCGGGCTGATCGATTTTGGCATGGTGGGGGAGTTGGACGACAAACTGCGCGGGCAGCTCTCGGCGCTGTTTATCGCGGTGATCCGGAAGGATCCCGACCGGATGGCATCTGCCCTGCTGCGGATGACCGCCACGAGGGTCCGGCCGGACCGGGTGAAGCTCCGGATGGACCTCGCGGGCCTGATCAGGCTGTACTCGAACCGGACGCTCAAGGACGCGCCGGTGGGCAGGATCATCAGCATGGGCCTGGGGATCATCCGCAACCACCATCTGCAGCTGCCCCGCGAAATAGCCCTGCTCCTGCGCATGCTCATCATGACTGAGGGGATGGGCGAAGTGCTGGATCCCGAATTCAGCATGGGCAAGACCCTTGCGCCATATGCCAAGCGGATGACCATGGAGCAGCTAAACCCGGTCAACTATGCGAAGCGCCTCGGCAAAGCCGGGGGAGAACTGCTGGACCTCGGGGCGGAGCTGCCGGGCCAGCTCCAGCGGCTGGTCAATACGCTGGACTTCGAAGGCATGGAGGTGCACCTGCGTGCCGGGGACCTCGTTCCGCTGGTGGAGCGCCTGGAACGCGTGGGCAACAGGATGGTGGCAGCAATTTTTGCAGCGGCTTTTATCCGGGGCGTGGGCGAATTGACGCTGGGCGACGCCGACCGCTGGCGTGGCTGGCAGGCTCCGCTCATGGGCGCCGGACTTGCGTCAACGGGCGTTCTGGGCGGTTACCTTGCCTGGTCGGCACGTAAACAGCGGCGGCTGGACGCCGGGTAGCCAAAGAAGAATGGCCGGCCACCGCATGCTGCGGTAGCCGGCCATTCCTGCGGTGAACTCAGCGCTTGCCGAGATCCGCCGTCGGGGTCCGGAAGGACTCCTTTGCGGTCAGGGCGGAGATGGAGGCGATCAGGCAGATAGCTGCGGTGAACCAGCTGATCACGACCCAGCCGCCGGGCTGCAGGCCACCCAGGGCAGCCACGATGGACGGCGCGAAGCCTGCCATGAGGAAGCCGAGCTGGGTGCCGATGGCCAGGCCGGAGAAACGGACCTTGGCGCTGAACATTTCAGCGTAGAAGGACGGCCAGACAGCGTTCGCAGCAGCGTAACCGCAGCCGAAGACCACCACGGAGAGGGCGAACTGCAGCAGCGAGTTGCCGGATTCCATGGAGAGCAGGTAGAACGGCATCACGATGGCGCTGGACAGTGCGCCGTAGATGAAGACCGGTTTCCGGCCGAAGCGGTCCGCCGCCATGCCGAACAGCGGCTGCGTGAACAACGCGGTGATATTACCTGCGACGACCAGCCACAGCGTGATGGTGGCGTCAACGTTGCCCACCTCGGTGCCGTACTTGATGGCCAGGGTGCCGTAGACGGTGGAGACTGCGGCGATGAAGGCGCAGCAGATAACGCGCAGCACATCGCGCCAGTGGTGCTTCATCAGGTCGCCGACGGGAAGCTTGGAGATCTCGTTGTTCGCCTTGGCTTCCTGGAAGGTCGGCGTCTCGTGCAGGGTGCGGCGGATAAAGAACGTCACGATGACGACGACGGCGCTGAGCCAGAACGGGATGCGCCAGCCGATGCTGTACTTGATGTCGTCCGGCAGTGCCATGACCGGGATGAAGACCATGGCAGCAAGGATCTGGCCGCCCTGCGTACCGGTAAGGGTCCAGGAGGTGAAGAACGCACGGCGGCCGTCAGGCGCGTGCTCAAGTGTCATGGAGCTGGCACCGGCCTGCTCTCCGGCAGCGGAAAGACCCTGGGCCAGGCGGCAGAGGACCAGGAGTGTGGGCGCCCACCAGCCAATGGTGCTGAAGCTCGGCAGGCAGCCGATGAGGAACGTTGAGGCACCCATGAGGATCAGGGTGAACATCAGGATTTTCTGGCGGCCGACACGGTCGCCGAAGTGGCCCAGGATGACCGCGCCGACGGGGCGGGCGATGTAGGCAAAACCGAAGGTGGCGAGTGACATGATGCTCGCCTGTGCATCCGCGTCCGGGAAGAAGACGTGCGGGAAGATCAGTGATGCCGCGGTGCCAAAGATGAAGAAGTCGTAGTACTCAACCGCGCTGCCCATGAAGCTTGCCGCGGCGGCCTTCTTCGGGGTCTTTGCGGTGGCTGAAGCGGTCTGTGCAGGCACAGCGCTCATGGGGCCTCCAGGTAGTGATGTGTGCGTAAAACGCACAATTGTTTTTCATGCGAACACCACAAGTTATACCGGCGGGTAGTGAGACGCAAGCCATATGTGCGCATTACGCACAATTGTGCAAAGTGTGAACAGCCGGTACCGTTGGCGTTGCCCGGTTTACGGGCGCCGAAGGGAGAACCACTTGAGCACCACCACTGAATCCCTGCTCGTCGGATTGATTGGCGACGGGATCACCGCATCGCTGACTCCGCCCATGCATGAACGGGAAGCAGCTGCGTGCGGGCTTCACTATCTGTACCGGCCAGTGGACCTCGCCGTGAACGGCCGTTCCGCCGACGAGGTCGGGGACCTTTTGCGCTACGGGCGGGATCTCGGCTTCAACGCCTTTAACATTACGCACCCGTGCAAGCAGCTGGTCCTGAAGCACCTGGACGAGATTTCCGACGACGCTGCCCGGCTGGGTGCTGTGAACACTGTCCTGATCCAGGACGGGCGCTTTATCGGCCACAACACGGATTACTCCGGTTTTGCCACCGCCCTGGCCCAGGGACTGCCGGATGCTGCACTGGACGAAGTGGTGCAGCTGGGCGCCGGCGGCGCCGGCGCTGCAGTTGCCTACGCGCTGCTTAAGGCAGGCACACGGGAACTGACCCTCATCGACCTGGATCCGGAACGGACGCGTGAACGCGCCGCGGCCCTGGCCGGTCTCTTCCCGGATGCGGTTGTCCGCCCCGGCAGCCGCGAAGATCTTGCACCGGCCCTGTCCTCTGCGAACGGATTCGTTCAGGCAACGCCCGTGGGAATGCATTCGCATCCCGGCCTGCCGGTGGACCCGGAACTGCTCCGGCCCCAGACCTGGGTGGCAGACGTGATCTACCGTCCCGTCCGCACGCAGCTGGT
This sequence comes from Arthrobacter sp. 7Tela_A1, assembly GCF_049311065.1. Classification (NCBI taxonomy): domain Bacteria; kingdom Bacillati; phylum Actinomycetota; class Actinomycetes; order Micrococcales; family Micrococcaceae; genus Arthrobacter; species Arthrobacter sp. 7Tela_A1. Next base: position 10,172 of record NZ_JAXIOO010000013.1, read on the forward strand.
TGACGCCGCTGAAGCGCGCGGCTGCAGGGTGCTCGACGGCGGACACATGGCGGTGGGACAGGCTGTGGATGCCTTCCGGCTCATCTCGGGTGTTGAACCTGATGCTGCCCGCATGCGGGCCCATTTCCTGGAACTGGTCAACAGCGGCCGCTGAGCCGCCTTCGAAAGGACTCCATGCGCACCTCTATTGCCACGGTCTGCCTCAGCGGCACGCTGGAAGACAAACTGCGCGCCTGCGCGGCTGCCGGTTTCGACGGCGTGGAGATCTTCGAACAGGACCTGGTGGTGAGCCCCTCCAGCCCCGAACAGATCCGCAGCCTGGCCGCCGGCCTGGGCTTGACGCTGGACCTTTACCAGCCCTTCCGGGACTTCGAAGGGGTGACCGAGGACCTGCTGGAGGAGAACCTCCGCCGCGCCGAGGCGAAGTTCCGGCTGATGGACCGGATGGGCATCGATACCATGCTGGTCTGCAGCAACGTAGCCACGGCTACTGTTGACGACGACGCCGTTGCCGCAGCCCAGCTGCGGCGCATGGGCGAGTTGGCCGCGCATTACGGGATCCGCCTGGCCTATGAGGCCCTGGCCTGGGGCCGGTTCGTCAGCGACTTTGAACATGCCTGGCGGATCGTGGAAATGGCGGACCACCCGAATGTGGGCACCTGTCTGGACAGCTTCCACATCCTTTCCCGCAGGTGGGATCCGGAAGCGATCGAAAAGATCCCCGCAGAGAAGATTTTCTTCGTGCAGCTGGCCGACGCGCCCGAACTTTCCATGGATGTGCTGTCCTGGAGCCGCCATTACCGGGTGTTCCCGGGAGAAGGTGCGTTCGACCTCGTGGGCTTCATGGGCCATCTCGTCCGCAGCGGCTATGACGGACCTGTTTCGCTGGAGATCTTCAACGATGTCTTCCGGCAGGCGGCCGAAGAACGGACGGCCGTTGACGCGATGCGGTCCCTGATTAGGCTGGCCGAGCGGACCTCGATCCACCTGCAGGAGGAAGGCTGCGGACACGGCACCATGGAGCTGGCCACGCTCCCTGGCGTGGGTGAACCGCTCGGATTCAATTTCGCCGAGGTGAAAGCCGGTGATCCGGAGCAGATCCGGACACTCCTCTACCAGCTTGGATTTACCAGCCTGGGGCAGCACCGCACCAAGCAGGTGGAACTCTGGGCCCAGAACAGCGTCCGGATGATCATTAACTGCCAGCAGGCCAGCGGCATGGCCCCGGGCATCTCAGCGGTGGGGCTGGATGTTCCCGACGCACCGGCCGCGGCATCACGGGCGCTGCAGCTCAAGGCAACCCCCGTAACCCGCCGCAGCCAGGCGAACGAAGAAGTGCTCCAGGTCGTCGCGGCACCGGATGGCACTGAAATCTTCCTGTGCCAGGCAGAGCCGGACGGCCCGGGCTGGACGAGCGAGTTCGGCGGCGGGACCACCGCCCCGGCTCCCGGAAGCATCACCGCGATTGACCACGTCAATCTCTCCCAGCCGTGGCAGCACTTCGACGAAGCCGTGCTGTTCTACGAATCAACCCTCGCCCTCTCTCCCCGTCCCAGCGTCGAGGTACCCAGCCCCATGGGATTGGTTCGGAGCCAGGTGATGCACAGCTCTGACGGTGCTGTCAGGATCGCATTGAACATTGCCCCGCTGGTGTTCGACGGCGCCGGCGACGGTTCCGGGTATCCGCAGCACGTGGCGTTCGGCTGCAGCGACCTCGTCAGCGTCGCCCGCACCGCCGTCGCCCGCGGCCTGGAGTTCCTTCCGGTTCCGGAGAACTACTACGAAGACCTGGAAGCCCGTTTCGGCCTGGACCAGGCGTTCCTGGCGACCCTCCGGGAGCTTAACCTGCTGTATGACCGTGATGCTGACGGGGAATTCCTGCACTTCTACACTGCCACGATCGGCAATGTGTTCTTCGAAGTCGTGGAACGCCGGCCCGGCTATGAAGGGTACGGCGCGCCCAACGCGCCCGTGCGGCTCGCGGCGCAGTATCAGCGGACCCGCGCCTGACCTGCAGGGATGCCTGCCCATAGCCCGCGCTTGTCGGGTAGGATCGTGCTCGGCGCCCGGAGCGGGGGCACGAGGGCAGGGGGACGTGGTGCGCAGCAGTCAGGCCTGGTACGTGAAGTCGGTAGAGAAGACCTTTGCCGTCCTTGGCGCCTTCACGGCTGATTCTCCCCGGCTGAGCGTGAGCGAGGTTGCTGCCGCTGCCGACCTGAGCCGTGCCGCGGCACGGCGGTTCCTGCTCACGCTGACAGACCTTGGCTATCTGGCCGGGGACGGCGCACGTTACCAGCTGGCTCCGCGTTCCTTGAATATCGGCTCCGCGTTCCTTTCGAGCCTCACTCTCCCGGCCCTGTCGGAACCGCACCTGAAAACACTCTCGGCGGATCTGCAGGAGACAGCGTCGGTCTGCATTCTTGACGGAGAGCACGTCGTCTATGTTGCCCGGATTACATCCCCGCGGCTGGTCAGCGTTGCGGTGCATGTGGGTACGCGTTTTCCGGCATGGGCGACCTCCATGGGCAGGGTCCTGCTCGCCGCCCTTGAGCCCGAAGACCTGGAGTCCCGGCTGGACCGGTCCCATCTGCGCCCCTACACGCCCAACACACTGTGGGACCGGGAAGGACTGCTGGCTGAAATCGACACCGTGCGCCAGCGCGGCTGGTCCGTCGTCCTCGAAGAGTATGAGGAAGGCCTGAGCGGAGTGGCCGTTCCCATTCACCAGGGGAACACAGTCGTAGGCGCCGTGAATGTCTCCCTGCACCATGGCAACGCCACGGACCCAGCCCTGAGCGAGACGGTGCTGCCCCGGCTGAAGGAAGCCGCTGATGCGATCTCCGCGGACTGCGGAATCCGGGTTACGGGCTAGACTCCGCCTTCAGGGCCGGCTTTCAGGCCGGGCAGCGAACTGCGGCAGAGGCCCGTTCGCCAACCTCCACCGCAGTCCGGTCTCTTCCGGAGTCCGCCTTTGCCTTTAAGGTGAGGCGTAATCCGATGCGTTGTACAGGTTCAGGTGCAGCGCCGAGGCAATCTGTGCCACGGCCCTGCGTGCGCGCACGCTGTTCCCTGCGGCGTCCAGCGGCGGGGAGAAGGCCGCGATGGCCAGGATCCCGGGCATGACCGCGAGGACACCTCCACCCACGCCCGACTTGCCCGGCAGCCCCACCCGGTAGGCCCAGTCGCCGGAAGCGGTGTAGAGCCCTTCCATCGTCATCTCCGCCAGCATGGGCGGAACAATGTCCGGGTGGGCGATGGCACCCTTCTTCGTGACGGGGTTCATGCCGCGGGCGGCGATCGTCGCTCCCATGGTGGCCAGGTCAACGGTGGTCACCAGGGTGGAACACTGGCGCGTGTACACGTCACAGGCCTCCATGGGATCCGAGTACATCGTCCCGCCCGAGTAGAGCAGCCACGCGATGGCACGGTTATGGAAGTTCGTGGACTGCTCCGAGTTGTTCACGGCATCGCTCAGGGTGATCTCCCGGCCGGCGAACGCGGACTGGGTGGCCAGAATCTTCTGCCAGCGCTCTTCCGCGCTTCCGGCCGGTATGAGCGACACCGTGGACATGGCTCCGGCATTGACCAGCGGCGACAGGGGTTTGTCTCCATGGAGGGCTACGGCGATGACCGAGTTGAACGGTTCGCCGGTGGGGTCTGCTCCCACCTTGTCGTGGAACTGGGGCAGGCCCACTTCATCCATGGCCCTTGCCATCGAGAACACCTTGGAAATCGATTCCAGGGCGAACTCGAAGTTTGAGTCGCCGGCCTCGAACACCTCGCCGTCGACGGTCACTACGCTGATGCCAAACAGCGCAGGATTCACCGAGGCGAGATAGGGAATGTAGCTGGCGTTCTCTCCGCCCTGGTCCGGACTGAAGTCACTGTGGGCACTGTTTACTGCAGCCTGGACTGCTGACCTGTCGACTTTCATACCGCTGTACTCCCGCCGGCCGCCGGGCCTGGCCGCCGCCGGTGGGCGCTGGCGCGCCCGCCCTGGTCCGACCCCCGGGATCCCGCACCGGCTGCCGAAGGCTTTCCGGAATGCTTCCTGGTGCCGGCTGTTGTGCCGGCACCGGCTGCGGCTCCGCCTGTGGCGTCAAATGACTGCTCCCACGTTTCGGACAGCTCTGCGGTAGCCGTGGAGGATTCGTTGACTGTTCCCGGGTGCTTGTGTTCGAGCTGCCAGGTAAAAGGCACAAACTCCGTCTGCGGGTCCTTCCAATGCGGCTTCCGGAACGCGTAGATGACCATGGGAAGGATAATGAGCAGCACCGCACCGCCAACGAGGATCCCCACGTAGGTTTCCGGGGATCCCACGGAGATCTGGTCAGGCGGAATGAAGCTGAAGACGAATGCCATCAGCGATCCCAGGAACCCGACGCCACCGATCAGCCACATGCCAATGTCGCCGCCGGGCACCCGGTAGGGACGGGGCCGGTTCGGCTGGCTGTAACGCAGGTAGATGGCGGCAGCGAACATCAGCAGGTACATGACCAGGTACAGGATCACGGTCAGCTGGCTCAGGATCTGGTAAGCCGCCTGAACCGAGGGCAGGACTACGTAGACAACGCCCAGGGCCGTGACCATAAAGGCCTGGAAGAGCAGGATGTGGGTTCCCATGCCGTGCTTGTTGGTGTGCTGCCAGAACCGGGGAAGATACCCGGCCCTGCCCACGGCGAGGAGGCCGCTGGACGGGCCGGCGACCCAGGTGACCACGCCTGCCAGCACGCCGATGAGGAGCATGCCTGCGACTATCGGAGAGGCCCATCCGATGCCGGCCCATTCGAACATGTCGTTGTAGGAGGTCAGCAGGCTCTGGGTGAGGTTGATGTCCGCCTGGGGGACCACGAAGGCTATGGCCAGGGTTCCCAGGACAAAGATCACCACTGTGCCGGCCGCTGCTATGAGCACTGCCAGCGGATAGTTCCGTGTCGGGTTCTTAACGTCCCTGACGTGGATGGCGTTCATCTCCATGCCTGCGTAAAAGAGGAAGATGCTGGCTGCGAGCACAACGTTTGAGAAGTTGGAGAAGTCCGGCAGGACCTCACCCCAGCCCATCTTGATCTGCGGAGTGTTGCCGGCGAAGTAGTAGGAGAACCCCAGGACAATCAGGATTCCGGCAGGGATCAGGGTGCCGATGATTCCGCCCCACTGGGCAACCTTGGAGAACGCAGCTGCACCGCGGAAGGCAATGAACGTGGCCAGCCAGTAGACCACCAGCACGACAGCCAGGACAAAGGCTTTGTTCCCCGAAAGCTGTGCGTCGATGTTTTCGTCGGTTCCCGTGTAGGCCAGGGATACCGCACCGAAGGTCAGGACCGTTGGGAACCATATGGTGACTTCTATGAAGAGCATGAACATCGCCAGGAACGCCCAGCGCGGCCCGAAAGCCTCACCAACCCAGCGGAACACGCCTCCCGTCTCCGGCCAGCCGGTCGCAAGTTCGGCGGCCACAATCGAAACAGGGACCAGGAAAACGACGGCGGCAAAGACGTAGTAAAAAATCGAACTCAGTCCGTATTCGGCCTCCGCCGGCAGGCCGCGAAGGCTGACAACAGCCACAATGTTCATGACTGCGAGTGCACCGACGGTGATCGACGCATTCTGCTTGGCGCGGCTTTTGCGGTCTGATGCTGATCCGGCGGATGGGGTCGATGCAGTGGAATCGCTCATACCATTCACCTCCTGGATCTAGTGATGGAATCCCGGGTGCTCCTGCTCCACGGGCATGGGGGCACTGAGGTTCTCCAGGTAGGAGGTCTCGGCCTGGATATCGGCCAGCAACCGTCCCGCGAGATCCATGCTCAGGCCGTTGCGCACCACGATCCGCTCGACCGTGAGATTGCTCAGGTTGTCCGGCATGGGGTAGGCCGGCACCAGCCAGCCCTTGAGCCTCAGGCGGTCGGCAAGGTTGTAAAGCGTCCACCTGCCGGTATGGCCCTCCTTGAGGCGCCAGGCGAAGACCGGAATATCCGAACCGTCGTTCCATAGTTCGAACGGCCCCATCTGGGAGATCCCGTGCGAGAGGAAGAGCGCCACGTCCTGGCTTGCCTGCTGGACTTTTTGATACCCGTCGAAACCGAGACGGAGGAACATGTAGAACTGCAGCACCACCTGCGCCCCCGGCCGGGAGAAGTTCAGCGCAAAAGTCGGCATGTCGCCGCCGAGGTAGCTCACGTAGAAGATCAGGTCTTCCGGGAGCCACTGCCGCTCGCGCCATACCACCCAGCCCAGTCCCGGGTAGACCAGTCCGTACTTATGGCCAGACGTGCTGATTGAATGCACGCGTTCAATCTGGAAATCCCAGTCCAGGTCCGGCTGGATGAACGGGGCGATCATGGCACCCGAAGCACCGTCCACGTGGATGGGGATGTCCAGTCCGGTGGAGGCCTGGATGTCGTCGAGCTTGGCGGCAACCTGCTTCACCGGCTCATACATGCCGGTGTAGGTCACCCCCATGATGGCCACGACCCCGATGGTGTTCTCGTCAACGTACTTCTCCAGCTCAAAGCCATCGAGGCATTTGTGCTCCTCGCTGATCGGCACCAGCCTGGCCTCAACGTCGAAGTAGTTGCAGAACTTCTCCCAGCAGACCTGGACGGCCGAGCTCATCACCAGATTCGGTTTCCCGGTGGACTTGCCCTCTGAGCGCCGCTTGTGCTGCCACAGCCGTTTGAAAGCCAGGCCGCCGAGCATGCAGGCTTCGGAAGAACCAATGGTTGACGTGCCGATCGTGCCTTCGGGATCGGGGGAATGCCACAGTCCCGCCAGCATCTTCCAGCAGTACTGCTCGATTGCAGCTGTCTGGGGATACTCGTCCTTGTCGATCATGTTCTTGTCGTAGGTCTCGGCGTAAAGCCGGTTCGCCTCGTCGTCCATCCAGGTGCTGACGAAGGTGGCGAGGTTCAGCCGGGCATTTCCATCGAGCATCGTCTCGTCGTGCACGATCTGATAGGCGGTTTCCGGCATCATCTCGTGCTGCGGAAAGGAGTTCTTCGCCACTTGCGTGGCCTCGCCCGGCCGGGAAAACACCGGGTTGACCGTAAAGAACTCCTGGGGATCGTTCTGCGGCATGGCTTTGACCTCTCGTAAGGAGTGTCCCCATTGAGAAAGCTGGCCGTCACAGGGTGCGCACCCGACTATACGCGCCGGCGTCTGTGCCATGCCAGACATCGGCACCAGGTATCCGGGGCGAGCAGACAGATAGTTAAACGAGTATTCTCCACGGACCGAAGTGATCCACCGTGCGGACAGTGTGCCTGCCGCGGAACCGTTGAGCACGTGTCATGGCGCGCGTAGGCTGAACGCACCATTCGACTCCCAATCAGCAGGAGACCCGCCATGGCCGGACTGACCCGCCGAGACCGCTTTGAACTGCCGGAACCGATGCGCCGCTTCATTGAAGGCGACTGGGACGTCCCCGCTTTCCGAGTGGAAGAATACCGGGACGGAGACAATATGGTTGTCCGCGCTGAACTGCCCAGCGTCGATCCGGAGAAGGACCTGGATGTCACGGTGACGGAGGGCTCGCTGCGCATTCACGGTGAGCGGCGCGAATCCGCCGAGCACAAGGCACGGACCGGGTACCGCAGCGAGTTCAAATACGGGTCCTTCACCAGGGAAATCCCGCTCCCGCCCGGCGCTGCCCAGGAAAACGTGTCGGCGTCCTATAACGACGGCGTCCTGGAGGTCCGGGTGCCGTTGCAGCCCGGCGGCGGACAAGGGCGGAAAGTCCCGGTGAACCGGGCCTAGTGCTGTTCCCGGCTAGGCGCCGGCTTCCGCATACACCGGGTAATCCGTATAGCCTTCCGCACCGTCCGTGTAGAAGGTCGAAGGATCAGGTTCATTGAGGGGCAGGCCCTCGCGCCAGCGGCGCACCAGATCCGGATTCGCGATAGCTGGACGCCCGACGGCGACAGCGTCGCACAGACCGTCTGCGAGCAGGCCGGCTGCGACCTCATGGGTGGTCACGACGCCGAAACCAGTGTTGAGCATGACAGGACCGCCGAACCGCTGCCTCAGGGACTGGACCAGTTCGCCTGCCGGATCCGCATGCAGGATGCTGAGGTAAGCAGGCTTCAGCGGTGCGATCGCGTCCACCAGGAATCCGTAGGTCGCCAGGACGTCATCCGGGTCTGTTTCCCAGGCGTCCTGGATGTTGTGTTGGGGAGAGATCCGGAGGCCTACGCGTTCCGCCCCGATTGTTGCGGCGACGGCCGTGAAGACTTCCACAACGAAGCGTGCCCGTGCCTCCGGGGAGCCGCCGTAGGTGTCGGTGCGGCGGTTCGACGCAGGGCTGAGGAATTCATGGAGCAGATAGCCGTTCGCCCCGTGCAGTTCCACTCCGTCGAATCCGGCATCAATGGCGGCCACTGAGGCCTGCACGAAATTGTCGCGAACGGAATCCAGTTCGAGTTCGCCCAGTTCGCGCGGCACAGCGCAGGGGAGCTTGCCGCGGGGCGTGCGGATGACGCCGTCGACGGCGATGGCGCTGGGAGCCACGGTTTCGTAACCGCCGTTGATCTCCGGATGCGTGGCACGTCCGGCGTGCATGACCTGGGCGAAAATGCGGCCGCCCTCGGCATGGACAGCGTCGGTGACGGCGCGCCAGCCTTTGACCTGGGCAGCGGTTACGAGTCCGGGCTGCCCGCTGAAGCCCTGGCCTTCAGGGCAGGGATAGGTTCCTTCGGACACGATCAGTCCCAGCGATGCGCGCTGGCGGTAGTGTTCTGCGACCAGCGGGCCCGGGATGCCGTCCGCTCCGGAACGGACGCGGGTCAGGGGAGCCATCACCAGCCTGTTCGGCAGGTGGTAGGAGCCGATGGGCACGGGGGAGAAAAGGTCAGTCTGCACAAATTCCTTTCGGCACGCAGCACAAGGCGTGCGGTGGAGGGGTCATTTGCGCCAACCGCGGCCGGGCTGAACGTATTCCCGCGCCCGTCCCTGATCCGGGGTTTCAGCTGCCAGCCGCCCTAACCTCTCGAATCAGGTTCGTGATCCTCGCGGTGGAGAGCCTGCGGCCTTCATCGTCGGTCATCACCACCTCGTGGGTGGTGACTGTTCCGCCCAGGTGGACCGCCGTCGCGGTACCGGTGACGAGGCCCTTGGAGACCGGCCGGTGATGGGTAGCCCCCACCTCGATGCCCACGGCGTACCGCCCGGGACCGGCGTGCAGTGAGGCGGCAAAAGAGCCAAGCGTTTCAGCCAGGACCACGTGGGCGCCGCCGTGCAGGATCCCCGCAACCTGCTGGTTCCCCTCCACGGGCATGGTCGCTACGATGCGGGAAGGGGACATTTCCGTGAACCGGATGCCCAGCTTCACCACCAGGGCGCCAACCCCCGATTCCCCCAGCCAGGGGTGCAGTTCCGCCGGCACACCGGCCTCGATCAGTTCCTGCTGCTTGGGGATCCCGCCCTGCGCGGGGCCAGCCTGGCCCGGCGTGAAAATGTCGCTCATGCCCACTAGGCTTACACCTGTGAGTGAAACTGCCAAACTGGCCTCTGCCCCTGTCTCTTCGACCGACTCCGGAACCGCTGCCGACCCCGCGGATTCCCTTGCCGGACTGGGGATCAACGAGGTCCCCGAGGTGCCGGACACTGCCGCTGACGCCCCGGTCGGAAGCCACGCGGCGCCCACGCCGTCCGCGGTACCCCTTGGCACCGTCAACGCCGCCGGAAACAACCGACTGCTGGTCCTTGACGGCCACTCCATGGCCTTCCGCGCTTTCTACGCGCTCCCGGCGGAGAACTTCTCCACGGACACCGGCCAGCACACCAACGCCGTCTACGGCTTCACCTCCATGCTGATCAACCTGATCAAGAACGAGGAGCCGACACACATCGCGGTGGCCTTCGACCTGGATACCCCGACGTTCCGCACCGAGGAGTACTCGGAATACAAGGGCGGGCGGAACAAGACACCGGAGGAGTTCCACGGGCAGGTGGACCTGATCATCAAGGTCATGGAAGCCATGCGCATTCCCACCATTTCCCTGGACGGCTACGAGGCCGACGACATTCTGGCCACCCTTGCAGAGCAGGCAGCCTCCCGGAACTGGGATGTCATGGTGGTCTCCGGAGACCGGGACGCGTTCCAGCTGGTCAATGACCGCGTCACTGTCTTCTATCCCAAGAAGGGTGTCTCCGACCTGCCGCGCATGGACGCTGCGGCAGTGGAAGAGAAATACCTTGTGCCGCCGGACAAGTATTCGGACCTTGCCGCGCTCGTGGGGGAGTCCGCGGACAACCTGCCAGGCGTGCCGGGAGTCGGCCCCAAGACCGCTGCCAAGTGGATCAAGCAGTACGGCGGACTCGAAGGAATCCTCGAGCACCTGGACGAAATCAAGGGCAAGGTCGGTGACTCCCTCCGCGCGAACATTGAAGACGTGAAGCGCAACCGGCGGCTGAACCGGCTGCTGCGTGACCTTGACCTGCCCGTGGACCTCGACGCCATGGCTGCCCAGCGGCCCGACCGTGAGGCCATCGAGGAACTCTTCGACGCACTGCAGTTCAACGCGCTGCGCAAACGCCTCTTCGACGTCTACGGCGAAGAGGAGGTCCCCGGGGACCACCCGGAGCTGCTGCCTCCGGCCCACAGCACGCTCACCTCCGCGGATGACCTCCAGGCGTGGTTCCAGGCCACCAACCAGAAACCGGCCGGCATCCGCCTGGTCACGGAAGGATCCGGTGAATCCCGGGAAGCGACCGGGATTGCCGTCGTCACCGACGAGTCGGCGGCCTACATTCCGCTGCTCGAGCTGGACGCTGAGGCGGAACAGGTCCTCGCCGGCTGGCTGGGAGACAGCAACGCACCGAAGGTGGTCCACGACTTCAAGGATGCCTACAAGCTGCTCTCCCGCCGCGGACTCCACCTGGACGGGGAAGTCGATGATCCCGCGATTTCCGGCTACCTCATCCAGCCTGACCGGAGAAGCTACGACCTGGCGGACCTGAGCCTGCAGCACCTGAAACTCTCCCTGGAATCCGCTGCATCCTCCAGCAACCAGCTCGAACTCTCGCTGGACGGCGAAGACACAGCCGCCCCGGCGGTCATGGAAGCCTTCGCGGCGCTGCGACTGAGCGAGCACTTCTCCGGCCTGCTGGTTGAGCGCGGAGCCAACCAGCTGCTGGGCGGGCTGGAACTGCCGCTGGCGGAAGTGCTGGCGGAGATGGAGCTGGCCGGGATCGCCGTCTCGACTGACAAGCTGGACGGCCTCCTGGACGAGTTCGGCCGCACCATCGAGGTCGCCAAGGAGGAGGCCTTCGCCGTCATCGGCAAGGAAATCAACCTCGGCTCCCCGAAGCAGCTCCAGGTAGTGCTCTTTGAGGAACTCGGCCTGCCCAAGACCAAGAAGATCAAGACCGGATACTCCACCGACGCCGACGCGCTCTCGGACCTGATCATCAAGACGAACGGCCATCCGTTCCTGGCCCACCTGCTGGCCTACCGGGACGCCTCAAAGCTCCGGCAGACGGTGGAGGGCCTGCGCAAGTCTGTTTCTGACGACGGCCGGATCCACACCACGTATGCGCAGACTGTTGCCGCGACGGGCCGTTTGTCCTCCATCAACCCCAACCTGCAGAACATCCCGATCCGGTCCGAGGAAGGGCGCCGGATCCGTGAAGTGTTCGTGGTCGGGGAGGGTTACGAGACCCTGCTGACAGCGGACTACTCCCAGGTCGAAATGCGGATCATGGCTCACCTCTCCGGTGACGAAAGCCTGATCCAGGCTTTCCGCGACGGCGAGGACCTGCACCGGTTCGTCGGCTCGCACATTTTCGGGGTTCCCCCGGAAGAGGTCACCAGTGCCATGCGTTCCAAGGTCAAGGCCATGTCCTACGGCCTGGTCTACGGCCTGAGTTCGTTCGGCCTGTCGAAGCAGCTCTCCATCCCGGTCGACGAGGCTCGCACGCTGATGCGGGACTACTTCACCCGCTTCGGAGCCGTCCGCGACTATCTGCGCGGCGTCGTCGAGCAGGCCCGCAAGGACGGCTACACCTCTACCATCGAGGGCCGCCGCCGCTACCTGCCGGACCTGGCCAGCACCAACCGGCAGCTGCGCGAGATGTCCGAACGCGCCGCCCTGAACGCCCCCATCCAGGGCTCTGCGGCAGACATCATCAAGAAGGCAATGCTGGGAGTGGACGCCGAGCTGAAGAAGCAGGGCCTGAAAACGCGTATGCTGCTGCAGGTCCATGACGAACTCGTCCTGGAAGTCGCGCCGGGGGAGCGGGAAGCAGCGGAGAAGCTGGTCCGTGAACAGATGGCCGGCGCCGCCGACCTCTCTGTACCGCTGGATGTCTCAGTGGGCTGGGGTGTGAGCTGGCACGAGGCAGGGCACTAGGACAAACCACCAGGGGGACGAAATGACGGCGGAAACCGCGGGGACAGCCCTGCGCACGGAACGTTTCGCGGCGGGCCTGTCCCACGCGGACCACCAGCGTGTCGATGAGCGCACTGCGGACTGGCTGCAGGCCGTCAACGTGGGGTTCCATGATCCGGCGTGGAAGCCGGAGCAGATGGCGTCCCTCGTGGAGGCATACCGCGCTGACGGGCGCATGCTCACCGGTGTCTACGACGATGCCGCACCGGCGTATGCCTGGAACCCGGCAGCACCCGTAGCGACGTACGCAACCATGGCCAACAGCCTGAATACCGGCGGCAGCCTTCTGCAGGCCCACCAGATCACGTCAGTGACGGTTCGCCCGACGCACCGCCGCCGGGGGATCCTGAGCGGCATGATCACCGCCGACCTGCTGCGCGCCAGGGAGGAAGGCTTCGCGGTTGCGGCACTGCTTGCCTCCGAAGCGGTCATTTACGGGCGCTTTGGATTTGGTGCAGCGACAGCTGAAGCGAACGTGGAGATTGACGCGCGGGGCCGGCTGGAGCTCAACGCCCCGCCGTCGGGTTTAACGGTGCTTGCCGACAGCCCGAAAATGGAGGAACTGGCCCCGGAGATTTTCTCCCGGCACCTCCAGGCCGCCCGGGGCGCCCTGGGACGGCAGGCCGGGTACGCCAAACGGGCGGCCGGGTTGTGGGGAGACGTTCCCGAAGTGCAGCAGGATGTGCGGGCCGCGGTGCATTACGACGCCGCTGGGACGCCGGACGGCTACGTCACTTACCGCTTCCTTCCGTGGGAAACCGAACCCCATACCCTCAAGGTCCTGGACCTTGTGGCAGCCGATGACACTGCCCGGCTGGAACTGTGGCGGTATCTGGGTTCCATTGATCTCGTCGAGAAGATCACGGCCTCGGCGCCGGTGGCGGATCCGCTTCCCTGGGCCCTGGCAGACCGGCGGCGCTACCAGGTCACCGGTGTCGAAGACACCCTGTGGCTGCGTCCGCTGGACCCGGCCGCAATGCTCCGCGCCAGGGGTTTCGAATCAGACGGCACAGTTGTCCTCACTGTCACTGACCCGCTGGGCCTTGCAGCCGGCCGCTGGCTGATCCAGGTGGACGGGACGGCCGTTACTGTCACGGTGCTTGTTCCCGGAGAAGACGGACCGTCCGGCGTGCCTTCTGCCGAAGCGGATGCAGCGGCCTTTGGTTCCCTGTATCTCGGCGGCGTGAGTGCACAGGTCCTGGCCGCTTCCGGCGGGGTGCGGGGCACGGAGGAGGGCATTGCAGCCCTGGACCGGCTCTTCGCCGTGGCCCGGCCGCCGTACTGCAGCACCCATTTCTAACCAGGGGTTACGGGTATTCCGTGAGGTTACGGTCAGGTCAGGCAATTCGGGTACTGGTTTTACCAACCGGCTTTGACCTGACTTGGAGGCTGCGGCTAGACTAAACAGGCGCGTTACGCGTGCTGGAGAGGTATTCCGGTCGCCACCGTGCAGCACCAAGATTCATAATTCTGTCCATCTCCGGACAAACAAGCACCGTCTTGAACCTGGTTCCTCCGGGTTGCACGCGAGCCGGTGGGAGCAACATCCGGAATTACATCAACTTCCACATCGGAGTCCCAACTACATGACCATCACCACCACCGAGAAGTCCGGTACCCCGCAGGTCGCCATCAACGACATCGGATCCGCCGAGGACTTCCTCGCCGCCATTGACGCAACGATCAAGTACTTCAACGACGGCGATCTCGTCGAAGGTACCGTCGTCAAGGTTGACCGCGACGAGGTTCTGCTCGACATCGGTTACAAGACCGAGGGTGTCATTCCTTCCCGTGAGCTTTCCATCAAGCACGACGTCGATCCCGGGGACGTTGTATCCGTGGGCGACCAGGTCGAAGCTTTGGTCCTCACCAAGGAAGACAAAGAAGGCCGTCTGATCCTCTCCAAGAAGCGCGCACAGTACGAGCGTGCCTGGGGCGACATCGAAAAGGTCAAGGAAGAAGACGGCGTCGTTACCGGTACCGTCATCGAGGTTGTCAAGGGTGGTCTTATCCTCGACATCGGGCTGCGCGGCTTCCTGCCCGCATCCCTCGTGGAGATGCGTCGCGTCCGCGACCTGGCTCCGTACATCGGCCAGCAGATCGAAGCCAAGATCATCGAGCTGGACAAGAACCGCAACAACGTGGTCCTGTCCCGCCGTGCATGGCTCGAGCAGACCCAGTCCGAGGTGCGTTCCACGTTCCTCAACAAGCTGGAAAAGGGCCAGGTTCGTCCGGGCGTTGTTTCCTCCATCGTCAACTTCGGTGCCTTCGTGGACCTTGGCGGCGTAGACGGCCTCGTCCACGTTTCCGAGCTGTCCTGGAAGCACATCGACCACCCCTCCGAGGTCGTTGAAGTTGGCCAGGAAGTCACCGTTGAGGTTCTGGAAGTTGACCTCGACCGCGAGCGTGTCTCCCTGTCGCTGAAGGCTACGCAGGAAGATCCGTGGCAGACCTTCGCCCGCACCCACGCCCTGGGCCAGGTTGTGCCGGGCAAGGTCACCAAGCTGGTTCCGTTCGGTGCGTTCGTTCGCGTCGAAGACGGCATCGAAGGCCTGGTCCACATCTCCGAGCTGGCTGTGCGCCACGTTGAACTGGCAGAGCAGGTTGTTTCCGTTGGGGACGAGCTGTTCGTCAAGGTCATCGACATCGACCTCGAGCGCCGCCGCATCAGCCTGTCGCTGAAGCAGGCCAACGAGGGCGTCGACCCCGAGGGCACCGAGTTCGATCCGGCTCTGTACGGCATGGCCGCAGAGTACGACGAAGCCGGCAACTACAAGTACCCGGAGGGCTTCGACCCCGAGTCGAACGAGTGGCTCGAAGGCTACGAGACCCAGCGTGCAGCTTGGGAGCAGCAGTACGCTGACGCCCAGGCCCGCTGGGAAGCACACAAGAAGCAGGTTGCCCAGCACAACTCTGAAGACGTTGCTGCAGCTTCGGACTCCGTTGAGTCCAGCTCCACCAGCTACTCTTCCGAGCCTGCTGCATCCGAGTCCGCTGCCGGCACCCTGGCATCCGACGAGGCTCTTGCTGCACTGCGCGAGAAGCTGACCGGCAACTAATTTCTGTTGCTAAGGCATTAGCTGCCTGAAGGGGGGGTTTGCCAGAGGGGGGTTCCCCCCGGGGGCCCCCCCCCCCCTTTTCTTATGCCCGGCGTTCCAGTGCTGCCTTGGTAGGCTGGGTCCGCCGTCAGGGCTGCAGGACAGGGAAACCGCAACAGGGGGAAGTACATGCAGGGCCAGAATTCGAGCTCACCGCAGGCCGCAGATGTTGAACCGGAGATCCGGCGCCGGACGCAGGCTGCGGCCAGGCACCTGACACCGGCCCAGGCCGCCAATCTAGTCAACGGAGCGGCCGCTGCGGAACGGGAAGCCGGGTCGTGGGAAGAGATCAAGGCTGCTGAGCAGCTGGAGCGGGACCTGCACGAGAGGTACCCGCAGTACTTTGAGGCAGCAGAGACCGTGCGCGACGGAGAAGCGCGCGCCGACCTGCCCAGGTTCCGCGCCTGGGGCCGGGAACAGCGGCGGCTGGCGCGGGAAGCCGACGGCTGGCTCGCGGGAAATGCTGCCCGGATACGGACCCTGGGCGGCGTCCTGCTGGGGGCGGCTCTGGTAACCAAACCGTTCGACCTGATCTCGAGTGAAGTGTTCGGCATAGCCGCCGCCGTTGCCGCCGCGCTCCTGGTGCTGGGAACCCAGCTGCTCAAGAAGCGCCGAAGTCCCCTGTGGAACGGAGTCTTCGCCGATCCCAAGATGGCTTCCGCCTACGTGTGGGGGCACGCCTCACGGGCAGCGGCAACAGCCCTCATCAGAACGCGTGAGCCTGATGCCGGCGCGTGGGAGGCCCACATGCTCCGGATTGACGGGATGTGGGACCGCCGGAACCGCCCGAGTGAGCTCTTCGCCGAGGAAGACTACAGCGGCATCCGCTACACGTCCGCCTGACAGGGGCTAGGCGGACTCCCGCACCACGAGGGACGTAGGCAGCCGGCAGACCCTCTCCGACGCGCGGCCCTCGATGAGTTCCACCAGCATGCGGGCCATCTTCTCGCCGAGTTCAGCGATGGGGTGGTGAACCGTGGTGAGCGCGGGGGAGACGCGGGTAGCAAACTGGTCATCGTCGAAACCTACGACGGCGATGTCTTCCGGGATCTTCACACCGCGTTCCTTCAGGACGGCATGCGCTCCTGCGGCCATCTGGTCATTGGCCGCAAACAGGCCGTCAAAGGGCTTGCCCCGATCCAGCAGGCGCCGCATGGCAGCTGCTCCCGAGGCTACGGTGAAGTCGCCTACCTCTACGAGTGCGTCATCGAGTCCGGCACGAGTCAATCCCGCGCGCCAGCCGGCCAGCCGGTCAATCCCGGGCGGCATGTCCTGCGGTCCCGCTATGGTGGCGATGCTGCGGCGCCCGGAGTCGATAAGGTGCTGGACGGCGGCCAGGGCGCCCTCTTCGTTGTCCACCTCCACGTAGTAGCTGTCCCGGGCGTTCACCAGGGGACGGCCGGCGAAAACCATCGGCAGCGCGTCGCTGAGGTGCTCCCAGGAGTGGTCACCGCTGTGGTGGGAGACCACCAGGACGCCGTCCACGTTTCCGCCCATGAGGTACCGCTGGGTCTTGCCCGGATTCGCCTCGGAGGAAGTCACCATGTTCAGCATGTAGTCCGTTGAGTTCAGGTACTTGGCCACCCCCTCCACAACCGTTGCGAAGAACGGGTCGGCAAAGACTTTTGACGTGGACTCGGGCACCAGCAGTGTCACGGTGTACGTCCGGCGGCTCGCCAGGGTGCGGGCGGCCCGGTTGGGTACGTAGTTCAGCGTCCTGACAGCCTGTTCCACGCTCTGCACCAACTCGGGTGCCACCGATGGTGAGCCGTTGACGACGCGTGAGACAGTCGCACGCGAGACCCCGGCCAGCGCCGCCACCATTTCCAGCGTGGGGGCAGGGCGCGCCTGCGTAGCCTCGCTGCCCAAACTCGTTTCCGTGCCCATGTATCCGTTCCCCTCGGCTGTGGCCGCGGCCATGTTCGATTCTAGTTTCATCTAGCCGACCGGCGCTGCGGCCGCCGGCCTTCCGGCAGGTGTTCCGCTCTGCGCGCGTGCCGCTGCGGCGTACCGCGAGTAGGCCAGGCCGCTTTCCTTGATGATGCGTTCCTGGGTGTCATAGTCCACGTGGATGATCCCGAAACGCTTGTCATAGCCCCAGGACCATTCGAAGTTGTCAAGGAGGGACCAGACGAAGTAGCCACGGACATCCGCCCCCTGCGCGATGGCTTCGCCGACGGCTGTGACATGGTCCAGGATGTAGCCGGTCCGCTCCGTGTCGGCCACGCGCCCGTCCCCGCCGACTGTGTCGTCGTACGCAGCGCCGTTCTCCGTGATGTACAGCGGGGGCAGGTCGGGATATTCCCGGCCCAGCCGGAGCAGGAGGGTGCGCAGGCCGTCCGGATTGACTTCCCAGTCCATGGCGGTTCTCGGCAGCCCCCGGCTGGGGAACGAAATGTGCTCCGCTCCAATCCAGGGGGATGCTGTGTGCCGCCCGGCCCCGCCGCCGTGTCCGTCGGCTCCGCTGGTATCCGGATGGCCGCTGATCATGTCGTCGTGGTAGTGGTTGACCCCCAGGAAATCTATGGGCGCGCCAATCACCTCCATGTCGCCCGGAAGGATCACCTCGTGCAGGCCATAGGGCTCCAGGTCCCGGAGGGAGTCCTCCGGGTAGGCCCCGCGGAGGATCGGATCCAGGAAGATCCGGTTCTGCAGCGAATCGAAGAGCCGTGCGGCTTCCAGGTCCACCGGATCAGAGGGATCCTTCGGGATCGAGTTGCTGAGGTTCAGCGTGATCCCGATATTCTCGGCACCAAGGCCGCGGAGCTCCGCCGTAGCCATGCCGTGGGCGAGGTGCTGATGGTGAACGGCGGCGATGGCGGCATGCGGATCCTGCCGTCCCGGAGCATGGACCCCTGAACCATAGCCAAGCAGCGACGAGCAGAAGGGCTCGTTGAAGGTGGTCCAGTGGCGTACCCGGTCCCCGACTGCTGCGTACACATCCTGCGCGTACTCCACGAAGCGGCAGGCGGTGTCACGGTTGGTCCAGCCGCCCTGCTCCTCCAGCGCCTGGGGGAGGTCCCAGTGGTACAGGGTCAGCCACGGGAGGATGCCGGCGTCGAGCAGTTCGTCCACGAGCCGGGAGTAGAAATCCAAACCCTTGGGATTGACCCCGCCTCCACCCGGCCTGACCCGCGCCCAGCTGGTGGAGAAGCGGTAGGAGTCCAGGCCGAGTTCCTTCATCAGTGCAACGTCCTGCGGCATGCGGTGGTAGTGGTCAACCGCCATGGCCGGAGTATCGCCGTTGCGCACGTTCCCCGGTTTGGCGGCGAAGGCATCCCACACAGAGTCTTCTTTGCCGTCCTCCCATGCACCTCCCTCAATCTGCGCTGCGGCGGTTGCGGATCCCCAGATGAAACCCGGTGGGAAGTTGCTGCTGTTATCCGTAGGGGTGGTATTTGTCATTAACCCTTCACTGCTCCCTGCATGATTCCGGAAATAAGTTGTTTGCCTGCGGCTACGAAAAGAAGAAGCAGGGGAATGGTGGCCATCACAGCCCCGGTCAGGACCACCGCGTAGTCGGTGTAACGGTTCGACTGCAACTGGCTCAGTGCGGTCTGAAGTGTGGGGTTGTCGGGACCGAGGACCAGCAGCGGCCACAAAAAGTCGGTCCAGGCGCTCATGAAGGTGAACAGCCCCAGGATGGCCATGGCCGGCCTGGCGGCCGGAAGGGCTACATGCCAGAACGTCCGGATCATGTTCGCGCCGTCCATGCGGGCAGACTCAATGAGTTCGTCGGGAATGACGTCCACGAGGTACTGGCGCATGAAGAAGACTCCGAAGGCTGTCACCAGCGTGGGGATGATGACCGCGCCGATCTCCCCGGTCCAGCCGAAAGTCCTCATCACCATGAACAGCGGGATGATGCCCAGCTGCGTCGGGATCGCCATGGTGGCGACGACGGCAATCATCAGGCCGGTATTGCCGCGGAACCGGAGCTTCGCAAAGGCGTAGCCGGCCAGGGTGGAGAACGTGACGACCGAGACCGTGATGACGGTGGAGATGACTACGCTGTTCCACAGTGCAAGCCAGAACGGAACAGTGTTGAAGACCTCACCGACGTTGTTCCAGAAATTGCCGCCCGGCAACAGGGGAGGATAGGACAGGCCCAGCGCCTCGTTCGAGCGGCTGCCGACGACCGCCGACCACCAGAGCGGATACGCGGAACCGATAAAGAAGGCCAGCAGGAGACCGTACGTCAGGTACCCGGGGCGCAGGCCGTTTCCGAAAATGCGCTGCCGCAGCGGTTGCTTGGTGCGGGGCCGCGGTGCAGGCGCAGGCCTGGCGGTCGGCCGCTCAATGATGCTCACTTGGTCTTCCCTTCGCTAAGCTTCCGGCGGCGTCGGGTCGTTCTGCCGTCCGTAGAGGCGATCCGCCTGGAGAGGGTCAGGTTCACGATTCCGATGAGGATGATGATCAGGAATAGCAGCCAGGCAATGGCCGAGGCGACACCGAAGTCCATCCGCTTGAATCCCATTTCCCAGAGGTAGAGGACAGTGGTCTGGAACTGGCGCTGCGGCCCTCCGGCGTACGTTGGATCGAAGAGCCGGGGTTCGGCGAAGATCTGGAGACCGCCGATGGTGGACGTGATCACGACGAAAATCATGGTGGGGCGGATGCTGGGAAGCGTAATGCTGAAGAACCTTCGGAAGGCCCCCGCGCCGTCGATCGCAGCCGACTCATAGATGTCCCTCGGCACCGCCTGCATTGCCGCCAGGAGAATGAGGGCGTTGTAGCCCGTCCACCGGAAGTTGACCATCGTCGCAACGGCTACGTGGCTGGCGAACGTGTCTGTCCGCCAGTTGACGGGATCGATGCCGATGTTCCCCAGCAGGTTGTTGATCAGTCCATGCTGCTCGTTGAACATGTTCGTGAAGATCAGGGCCACTGCAACCGGGGTAACAATGTAGGGAATCAGGATCGACATCCGCCAGAAGGTCTTCGCCCGGATGTTCTGGTCCAGGATGGCTGCGATGAACAGCGCACCGATGAGCTGGGGAATGGCCGAGAGCAGGAAAATGCTCATGGTGTTCCCGAGCGAGTTCCAGAAGAACCGGTCACCCAGGACCGCCGCAAAGTTGCCCAGGCCCACGAAGTCGCCCTGGCCCTTCAGCAGGTGCCAGTCGTGCAGCGAAACCCAGAAGGTGTAGAGCAGCGGAAACAGTCCGACGAGCCCGAAGAGCAGGAAGAAGGGGGAGATGTACAGGTAAGGCGAGGCCTTGACGTCCCAGACGTTCAGCCGCTGCCGGAAGGTTGGTTTGGTTTTAAGCGGTTCAGCCGCTGGGGCCGGGCGCTTGAGGGTTACGGTCATTGGAGTTCTCCCAGGCCATCGACGGGGCCTCCGGAATACTGGAGGCCCCGTCCGTCTGCACTAATCCTTGACTACCAGATCGTTGAGGAGCTTGACGGCCTCGTTCCACGCGGCTTCTCCGTCGGTCTTGCCGGCATCGAGCGGGACAAGGGCTGCACCGAAAACGTTCTCCTGGATGACCGAGTCATCGGGTCCCTTGAACTGGGCGATCACGCCTTCGGCCCGGGAAGCCAGGATGGCACCCGTCGGGGCGTCATTGAACATCGGATTCGGCACGGCCTCCTCGACGAGCGTTTTCTGCGCCTCCACAGTGCTCGGGAAGTTGTTCGCGGCTGCTGACTGCTTGACCTGCTGTTCGGGGGCCGTCAGCCACGCAGCGAGCTTGGCCGCCTCTTCCTTGTGCTCTGACGACTCGGACACTGCCAGGAAGGCGCCGCCCCAGTTGGATGCACCGCCGGGGAAGACATCGGCAAAGTCCCAGCCGGACTCAGCTCCGCCGCCGGCGGATTCGAGCTGCTCCTGAATGGTGCCCAGCATCCATCCGGGACAGACAAACGTGGCGAACGAACCGTCGGTGAAGGCCTTGCCCGTACCCCAGTCAAACTTTGTCTCATTGGCTGAGAGACCGGCCTCCGTTGCTGCAGCCAACTGCAGGAAGCGTTCCTTCATCGCCGTGTTGCCCTCGATGTTCAGGTCCCCGCCCTTGGTGTAGTACCCCTCGTCCATCTGGTTGACCATGGAGTTCCAGACGAAGCCGGACTGGTCATACCACGCCAGTCCGGTCTTCTCGTGATACTGGTTTCCCAGCTCAAAATAGCGCTCCCACGTCGCATCGTCTCCGCCAAAGAGCTCGGCGACGGACTCCCTGTCGCTGGGCAGCCCTGCAGCCTCAAACAGCTTGCCGTTGTAGCACAGCCCCTGCGGGCCGATGTCCGTGCCGTATCCGATCACCCGGCCATCCGCATCGGTGCCCTGTTTGAACTTCCAGTCAACCCAGTTGTCCTTGATATCGGCGGCTCCGTAGTCGTTCAGGTCGACGAACTCGTGCGAGACCTCCATGACGGAACCCAGCCAGCCCTCCTCCAGGGCCACGATGTCGCTCACGCCTGAACCGGCCGCGAGCTTCGTGAACAGGTCGGTCTGGGCATTGGCGCCCCGGTCGATATTGTTGGCCTTGATCTTGATGCCCGGGTTGGCGTCTTCGTACTCGGTGTAGAGATCGTCATAGCCGAAGGCGCCGAATGTGGTGATGGAGAGTTCAAGCGGGTTCTCTTCGGTGCCGGCTTCGCTGCCGCCGCCGCAGCCGGCGGCGAGCAGTGCCACGGCTGCGGCTCCTGCCACCACGGCTGCCGAATGTCGAAACTTTTTCACGGTCACTCCTTTGTGTGTCTTACCGGTTGATATCCCGGGAAGGACCGTGCCGAAAGAACCTGGCTTGTCCTGGGTCGGGACGCAGACTGTGGATCTGCCCAGAGAGTCCGTTGCGGCCCGGAAATCCCGGACCGTGCGAGAGAGCGCTCTCTGACGTTGCTCAGAGCCTAGGTGTGACGCGCCTCACTGTCAAGAGAGCGCTCTCTGAAGAATTCCACTTGGGCGATCAGGACGCCCCGCGGCCTAGCGCCGGTTAGTCACCGTGACCGTGAATCGTGGGTTGCGGCCAACCTGCGCGGTGGGCCCCACCAGCCGGTTTAGCGCGGGCCGGTAGGCAAGGTGTGAGTTCCACACGGTCCACAGCTCCCCACCGGGACGGAGCACCCGGGCTGCGTCGGCAAACAGCTTCAGCGCGATTCCGGTGTGCACACTTGCTCCGATATGGAAGGGCGGATTCAGGACCACCAGGTCCTGGGACCTGTCGTCCAGCCAGGACAGCGCGTCCGCCCGCTGGACGGTGGCACGATCCCCGAGGCCGTTGGCCGCCATCGTGAGGATGGTGGAAGCGACGGCAGCTTCGGACTGGTCCGACGCCAGCACGCGCACTCCCCGCCTGGACAGTGCCAGATAGGCGGCGATCGCTCCATTGCCGCACCCGAGATCCACTGCCTCGTCCACCGTCCGTGCCTGGGACAGGAAAGGGAGCAGGAACCGGGTGCCGGGGTCCAGCGACGCACCACCAAAGGCGGCGCCGCGGGCCCGCAGCTGAAGCGGCTGCGGAAGGCCGACGTCGTACGCCGCCTTGAGCGGGAAGCGGGACGGCGGGAATTCGTCAGCCGGGCGCTTCCCGCCGGCCACAAGGACCCGTGACTTCTGCCGGGCCAGGCTGGCCGTCACCGTCTCGAAGTACCTGCCCAGGACCTCGTTCATGGCTGTGGTCATGTGTTTCAGCCGACCGGCGGCATACACGCGGACATCGGGAGCCGCGTGGGCGGCGATCAACCGGGCAATTTCCTCGAGTGCGTCCAGGGAACGGGGGAGGCGCAGCAGCACAATCCGTGCATCGGCAACGAGGTCCTCCTCCAGCCTGCAGTGCGTGTAGGCGCCGGCCAGGTCCAGTGCCCGGGCGTTGCGGTCCAAAGCCAGTTCGCCGGAGAGCGGATCCTGCTGAACCCGGATCTGACGAGAACCGTGAAGGGCGGCAGCGCCAAGGGTCAGGGCGCCGTAGGAATCGCCGACGACCGAGATCGTTCCCGGTGCAGCGCCCGCAAGCTCTCCGGCCGCGGTGTCCAGCAGCAGTAGGTCAGCAGAGTCCCAGGCCTGGAGGTTCTCGGCCTCGACGTCGGGGGCCCGCCCCAGGGACTCGAAGGCAAAGGAAGAAGCAGTGCTCACAGGTCAATCCATTCAGTGGCTAGCGGTTCGGCGGTGACGTCGCCGGCACTGAGCGCGGCGAGCCGGTCCTGGAACAGGGCGCCGGAACCGGCAGTGTCGGGCAGGGCTACCGTGATCACTGCGCCGCCGGCGCCGTACTCGGTCCCGCGGACGGTGTACCCGGCATTCCGCAGGTCATTCTCCAGGCGTCCGGCACCGGCATGGGAAGCCGGGACCGCGTAAAGCTGCATGCGGGCGCGCCGGAGGAGGGGAGCAGTAGACAAAGCCGACGAGACAGACTCTGAGTAGGCACGGACCAGGCCGCCGGCGCCCAGGAGGATCCCGCCGAAATAGCGCACCGTCACCGCCGTGATATCGCTCAGGTCTGCCGCGCCGTCAAAAGTCTCCCGTTTGGTCAGGGCCTCGAGCATGGGCAGGCCGGCGGTTCCCGAGGGTTCACCGTCATCATTGGACCGCTGGACCTCCCGGCCGGGACCCAGGACAAAGGCACTGCAGTGGTGCCGGGCATCGTGGAACTCCCGGCGCAGCTGCGCCACCAGCGCGCGGGCCGCATCTTCGGTTTCGGTGCGCCGCAGGACCGTGATGAAACGGGAACGCTTGATCTCAAGCTCGGTGCGGTGCTCTCCGGCGACGGTTGTATACCGCCCCTCAGCCGCACCGGAATCACTCACCGACCCAGTCTAGTTTGCGACGCCGCCAAAGGGCGCCGGGGTAGGGTGGTGGCCATGCTGAAAGTTGGTCTCACCGGCGGAATTGCCGCCGGCAAATCCCTGGTCGCCCGGACACTTGTGGACTGCGGCGCGGTGCTGGTCGACGCCGATGCCCTGGCCCGCGAAGCGGTGGCCCCGGGCACCGAAGGCCTTGCCGCCGTCGTGCGGGAGTTTGGTCCGGAGATCCTTGCCGCCGATGGCAGCCTTGACCGGCCGGCCCTGGCCGCCCTCGTCTTTGGCGACGATAAAAAGCGGGAAGCGCTGAACGCCATCGTCCATCCGCTGGTACGGGCCCGTGCCGCGGAGCTGGCTGCCCAGGTACCGCGGGACGGCATCCTGGTCCAGGACATCCCGCTGCTGGTGGAGACCGGGCAGGCCGGGGCGTTCGATTTTGTCCTGGTGGTCGAAGCGCCCGAGGCAGTCCGGCTTGAGCGGATGGTCCGCGACCGCGGGATGGATCCCGCCGATGCGCAGGCACGGATCAACGCGCAGGCCAGCGCGGACCAGCGGGCAGCTGCCGCCGACGTCGTCCTCCAGAACACGGGAAGCCCGGAAGAGCTGGTCGGGGCGGTCCGGGAGCTGTGGCAGAACCGCCTTCTCCCGCTGAACCGGGAACGCCTGCGGTCGCTGCCGCAGGAGTAGTTCCGGGCAGATGGGCCGTTATGCCGTCAGCAATACGGACAGCACCTGACCGCGTCCCGGAGTAGCGTTGAACCATGAGTCTTGCGCAGGACATCAAACGTGTTGTTGCCCCCTTTGAAGTAATCAGTGACTACTCGCCCGCCGGTGACCAGCCGACTGCCATCAAAGAACTGGCAGAACGCATCCAGGCCGGTGAAAAGGACGTCGTCCTGATGGGCGCCACCGGCACGGGCAAGAGTGCAACTGCCGCCTGGCTGGTGGAGCAGGTGCAGCGGCCCACCTTGGTGCTGGTGCAGAACAAGACCCTCGCGGCCCAGCTGGCGAACGAGTTCAGGGAACTGCTGCCCAACAACGCCGTCGAGTACTTCGTGTCTTACTACGACTACTACCAGCCCGAAGCCTACGTTCCCCAGACGGACACCTTCATCGAGAAGGACTCCTCCATCAACGAGGAAGTCGAGCGCCTGCGCCACTCGGCCACCAATGCCCTGCTCACCCGGCGTGACGTCATTGTTGTGGCGACGGTCTCCTGCATCTATGGCCTCGGGACGCCGGAAGAGTACATCAAGGGCATGGTGACGCTGCGCCGCGGCATGCAGATGAACCGTGATGACCTGCTTCGCCGGTTCGTCTCCATGCAGTACGTGCGCAATGACATGGATTTCCACCGCGGCACGTTCCGGGTGCGCGGCGATACCGTGGAAATCATCCCGATGTATGAAGAACAGGCGCTGCGCATCGAGTTCTTCGGGGATGAGATCGAGAGCATCCAGACACTGCATCCCCTGACCGGTGACCTGATCCAGGACGAGGAAGAGATGTACGTCTTCCCCGCCTCGCACTACGTAGCCGGACCTGAACGGATGAACCGCGCCATCACCGGGATCGAAAACGAGCTCCGCGAACGACTCACCGAACTGGAAAGCCAGAACAAGCTCCTGGAAGCCCAGCGGCTGCGCATGCGCACCACGTATGACCTGGAAATGATGCAGCAGATGGGTTTCTGCAACGGCATCGAGAACTATTCACGCTGGATTGACGGGCGCGGGCCGGGAACGGCACCGCACTGCCTGCTGGACTACTTCCCGGACGACTTCCTGCTGGTCGTGGATGAGTCCCATGTGACGATCCCGCAGATCGGCGCCATGTATGAAGGTGACATGTCCCGCAAACGGACGCTGGTGGAGCACGGCTTCCGGCTTCCTTCGGCCATGGACAACCGGCCGCTGAAATGGGACGAGTTCCTTGAGCGCATCGGCCAGACGGTCTACATGTCCGCCACTCCCGGCAAGTACGAGCTGGGGAAGTCCGACGGCGTCGTGGAGCAGATCATCCGGCCCACCGGGCTGGTTGACCCCGAGGTGGTGGTCAAGCCCAGCAAGGGCCAGATCGACGACCTCCTGGCGGAGATCCGCACCCGCACCGAAAAGGACGAACGCGTGCTGGTCACCACCCTGACCAAGCGGATGGCAGAGGACCTCACCGGGTACCTGCTGGAAAACGGGGTGAAGGTTGAGTACCTGCACTCCGACGTCGACACCCTGCGCCGGGTGGAACTGCTGCGCGAACTGCGGCTGGGCACCTTCGACGTCCTGGTGGGCATCAACCTGCTCCGTGAAGGCCTGGACCTGCCCGAAGTTTCACTCGTCTCGATCCTCGACGCGGACAAGGAAGGGTTCCTCCGCAGTTCCACCTCCCTGATCCAGACCATTGGGCGTGCCGCTCGAAACGTGTCCGGCCAGGTGCATATGTATGCCGACCGGATCACGGACTCCATGGCCCACGCCATCGATGAAACGAACCGGCGGCGGGCCATCCAGGTGGCCTACAACAAGGAACGCGGCGTGGACCCGCAGCCGCTGCGCAAGAAGATCGCGGACATCACCGATTCCCTGGCCCGGGAAGACGCCGACACCAAGGCCCTGCTGGCGGAAACCGCTAAGTCGGGTAAGTCAGGCAAGGCGGGCAAGGGAGCCAAGGGTATCCGCAAGGATGGCTTGGCCGCGGCGCCCGCGGAGGACCTTGCCGGACTGATCGCGTCGATGACCGAGCAGATGCACGCCGCTGCGGCCGAACTCCAGTTCGAGCTGGCGGCGCGTCTCCGCGACGAGGTGGGCGACCTGAAGAAGGAACTGCGCCAGATGCAGAACGCCGGGCACGCCTAGGAGCAGCGTGCGGTAGACTGCTTGGCGGCGGTGTGGCAGTTCCGTAGCAGTCGCGGGAACCCCCGCCTTTTCCGTGCTCTGAAAGGTCTGTTCCCCATGCCCGCATTACCTGTCGTCTTTGAGGTCGGCACGTTCATCATCCTGGGACTGGTCCTGCTTTTCGACCTGCTCCTGGTCGTCAAGCGGCCCCACGAGCCCTCCATGAAGGAAGCAGGCCTCTGGGTCGGCTTCTATGTCGGGCTGGCACTCATGTTCGCCGTGATGATGTTCATTTTCACCGGCCCGGAATACGGCAGCCAGTTTGTTGCCGGGTGGGTCACGGAGTACAGCCTCAGTATCGACAACCTTTTCGTGTTCATCATCATCATGGCCCGCTTCTCGGTACCCCGTAAGTACCAGCAGGAAGTGCTGATCTTCGGCATTATCATCGCCCTGATCCTGCGCGGCATCTTCATCCTCATCGGCGCGGCCGTAATCGAGAACTTCTCCTGGGTCTTCTTCCTCTTTGGCGCGTTCCTGCTGTGGACGGCCTGGAAGCAGGCGACGGACAACGGTGAAGACGAAGAGGGCGGCAGCGACAACAAGCTGGTCCGCAAGCTCACCGGCTTCCTGCCGATGACCGAGAACTTCGACGGCGGCAAGATCCGCACGGTGGTGGACGGCAAGAAGGTCTTCACCCCGATGATCATTGTCTTCATCACCATCGGTGTCACCGACCTGATGTTCGCCGTCGACTCCATTCCGGCGATCTTCGGCCTTACCCAGAGCGCGTTCATCGTCTTCACTGCCAACATCTTCGCCCTGATGGGCCTGCGCCAGCTGTACTTCCTGCTGGGCGGGCTGATGGACCGGCTCATCTACCTCAAGCACGGTCTCTCGGTGATCCTGGCGTTCATCGGCGTCAAGCTGATCCTGCACGCACTGCACGTCAACGAACTGCCCTTCATCAACGGCGGAGAGTCCGTGGCCTGGGCCCCTGAGATCCCCACCTTCGTTTCGCTGGCCGTCATCCTCGGCACCATCGTGGTGGCCACGGTTGCCAGCCTGCTGAGCCCCAAGGCCAAGGCCGTGCACGCGGTTGCCTCACTCGAAGCTGCCCTGAGCGTTTACCGCAGCCTGGGCGAGGACGCTCCGCACCAGGAACGGACCCAGGCCTACGACGACGTCACCAAGACCTACCGGGCCGCGGAAAAGGCAGCGGAAACACGGTCCGACGTCGTACTTCCCGAGATCACGGATGAGGCCCGGGCACGGTTCCTCGCTTCGGACCCGCGCGATCCCCGCGATCCCGGCAGCCAGAAGTAGCCGGCAGGCACTAACAAGCAGCAGCACGACGGCGGTTCCCGGGCAGGAAGGGGGCCGCCGCCGGCGTATTCAGGGCCCGGGTATCCGCACCGGCGGGTCCGGAGTTTGCGCCTGCCGGTGCCTGCCGGGAAGGCTGGTGCTAGCCTTCCCCTACAGCTACCGTCCCTCTCCGGAGGGGAAACCCACGGCCCTGCGGGGTCACTTCGTTTTCGGTTTGACGCTCCTAAGGAGCAGCCATGAACTTCTTCGAGGTACTGTGGTCCATCGTTGCCGTTTTCTTTGTTTTCGCCTACCTGATGCTGCTGTTCCAGATCTTCGTGGACCTCTTCCGCGATGACTCCACGAACGGCTGGGTGAAGGCAGTCTGGATCTTCTTCCTCCTCTTCGTCCCCTACATCACGGCCCTGGTCTACGTCATTGCGCGCGGCCGCGGCATGGCATCACGGAGTGCCCGCAGGGCCAGCGAATCCCAGGAGCAGGCAGACGCCTATATTCGACGCGCTGCCGGCAGCCAGAGTGCGGCGGAGCAGATCTCGTCCGCGAAATCCCTGCTGGATGAAGGCCTGATCACCAACGACGAGTTCGGCAGGCTGAAGGCCAAAGCCCTCGCCTGACCGTCAGCCGGCTGTTCCTAGCCGGCAGCCGCAGGACCATGACCGGACGCCGCCGCCAGCGGCGCCCGGGAACGCCTGCCCAGCACCTCGAGCACCACGATTACGCCTACCATCACCAGCGCAATGCCGATGGTGGTCCCGGCGGTCAGGCCGGGAAGGAAAAGCACCAGCACGGTGATTCCTGCGGCCACGGCCTGGCATACCCGCTGATGCCGCAGGGCCCACGGTTCCCACCGCTTGGTATGTCCGGCGGCCCAGAGCACCAGCACCGCCAGGACGGACAGGACCACCACTGTCCGGAGGGCTGCTGCCAGCGGATCCAGGAACGCCCCCGTGAGGACCGCCGCGGCATCCGGTGAGAGGGCACTGCCGGTGACCGAATCGATTCCTGCCTGCTGGAGGACCCGCAGCACCAGTACCGCTGCCAGCCCGGCCGCGGCACCGGACACGGCGATGACGAGTCCAGAGCGAAGCCGCCGGCCCTTCGGGGCCGTCAGCACTGCGGCGGCGGCGGCCGCCGCAGTCAGCCACGGGAGGACCGCGGTGACCGTACCCAGAGTGTTCAGCGCTGACAGCGACGACGCGAGCCCCGGAGCGTTGAAGACGGTGTAATCCTGGCCTGCATCATCCGGAATGGCTGAAGCCGCGGACACCCCCTGGGCAAGGAGCCGGGACTTCACTTCACCGATCATCGCTGTGGTGGATACGGTGATGTCTCCGTTTGGTGCAATGGCGGCGATGCCGCCGGGATCGTCCTGCACGGCCCGGACCAGGACTTCATGGGCCTTGCGGTTCGCGTCCGTCCAGAGGGTGGCGAAGGCCGGGCTGGCGACCGCCTTCGCGACGGTGTTGTCGATGAGCGCGTTGGTCCGGTCTGCGACCATGGGTGCGATGGCAGCTGAGAGTGCCTGCGCTGCCCGTGAGTCGTCAATTCCGGAGAGCGCATCGTTGACGGAGGTGCTCACATCCAGCCGGCTGGTGATCTGCTCACTGATCTGCCCGGAGAGGTCGGACTGCACCGCCGGGTCGTGGATCACCGGCCCCACCGTGGCCACGTACCGGTCGGTGTTGGCGACCAGGCTGCCTGCATAACCGGCCGTCACCGACGCGATGAGCAGCAGCGCGGCCAGCACGCCCAGCACCGCTGAGGTGATCCGGCGCCACGCCGGGGCCTTCGGAGGGGCTGCACCGGGCCGGGGCCGGGATGACATGTAGTAACGCTTGCTGGGTGCCATGGCCTGGCCTTCCGCCGGTATCCGCTGCTGCTGCCAGAGTATTCCGCAATCCTGACGCCAGCCACAGGCTGCCGGAACTCGGCCGCCTGAATCCGGAAGGTGCCTGCTCAGGGCCTCTCGCCGCGCACCATGCCCAGCAGCCGCTTGAAAATACCTTCACCGTCGTCGGCAATTCCGTCGTGGTGGAACTCGTCCGTCTCCCACACCTGCAGCCCCTGCACGGCGGCGGCAGTCTCCAGCGACAGGTCCCGGTCCACATAGATGTCGTGGGTGTACACGGCCGCAGCGGCCGGAACAGTGTTGCGGGCCAGCTGCCCGGCGTCGTAGAGGTCCGGCCAGTCGGACTTCGCGGCCAGCAGTTCGGCGGTCCCCTTCAACGGACACAGCGCCGGATCTTCATCGAAGTACCAGGGGTAGACCATTTCGCCCGTGTACAGCGGTTCCGCGGCGTCGGGCAGGAAATCCGGCCGGGACTGCAAAACCCGCCAGGCGGCCCATCCGGTTGCCTGCCGCTGGGCGTAGATCGATTCGTGCATCAGGGCGTACAGCGGGTTGGTGGAACGCTCGGCAAGCTGCCATATGCCGGCCAGGAAGGTGTCAGAAAGCCTGTGTCCGTCCGGGGTGTCGATGAAAGCCTCTTCGAGCAGATGGTGCAGCCCGTCCATACGGGTGTTGCCGCCCAGATAGGAACCTGCCATCTGGAACCGCCGGGGCGTCAGCCGGGTTCCGTCCGGAAGGTACTCGGGCACGGTGTCCAGGTGGCGGGCAATCCGGGTGGTGAGTTCCCGGTCGCCCGGGTACTTGGCGAAGTACTCGGCGTTGCGTGCCGCGACCCTGCTGAAAGTTGCCTGGTAAACCCGGTCTGCGGGCCCGGACAGGGGCGCCAGGCCACCGGTGACCAGCACTTCCTTGAGGCCCGACGGCGCGAAGGAAAGGTAGGTCAGCGCACAGAACCCGCCGTAGGACTGTCCGTAGATGCTCCACGGACCGGAACCCAGCGCGTTCCGGATGAGTTCGGCGTCCGCCACGATGGAATCCGCGCGGAAATGGCTGAGGTATTCCGCCTGCGCTGCCGCGTCCCCGCGCAGGGCAAGACTCTGCCGGTTGGCCGGCGTCGAGAGTCCGGTGCCGCGCTGATCCAGCATGAGGATGCGGAAGCGGCGCGAGGCAGCCTTGGTCCAGCCGCCGAACTGCAGCAGCCGGCTGCCTTTGCCTCCCGGTCCGCCCTGCAGGTACAGCAGCCAGGGAAGGCCGGCGCCGGGGGAGACCCCGGGGTCCGAGTACTCGCGGGCAAAAACAGTGATGTGTTCGCCGTCGGGCTGCTTATGATCCAGCGGAACAGCGAAGCGGTGCTCCACCACCCGCATGCCGCGGACATTCACCGGTTCCGAAGCGGTGTGTGCCACGCTCATGCCGCGCCCGGGGTGCCGAAGTCCTCCAGTGCTCCGCCGGTGAGGCGGTAGGTCGTCCACTCATCCATTGGCTGGGCACCCAGGGACTTGTAGAAGGCAATGGACGGCTCGTTCCAGTTCAGGACGCACCATTCCACCCGGGCGTAGCCGCGCTCGACGGCGAGCTGGGCCAGGCTGCGCAGCAGCGCCTTCCCGTAGCCGCGGCCCCGGGCCTCCGGACGTACGTAGAGGTCCTCCAGCCAGATGCCGTGAACCCCTTCCCAGGTGGAGTAGTTCAGGAACCACAGGGCGAATCCCTGCACGCCTGCCGCGTCCTCCAGCACATGCGCGAACACCGCGGGGTGCTCGGCAAACAGGTGGCCGGCCAGGGCCTGCGGGGTGTTCCGAACCGCATCCGGTTCCTTTTCGTAGACAGCCAGCTCATGGATGAGCTCGAGGATGACGGGAACGTCGTCTTTGCGGGCGGCTCGAATCTGCATGGTTTCCAGCCTAGTCCAGGCGCCCTGCCTGGATGATCCGGATGACGGCCGAGCCGGCTTCGTCAGACGCCGCGAGGTCGACTTCTGCATTGATGCCCCAGTCCAGGTGCCCGGCAGGGTCCTTGAAGATCTGCCGGACTTCCCACTTATCGGCCAGTTCCTTAATGATCAGCAGCGCCGGGCCGCGGGCCTCGGGCCCGTCATCAATGTCCTCATGCTCTTCGAAGTAGTCATCCAGGACCCCGGCCCACCGTTCCGCGTCCCAGCCCGAGCCGCCGTCCAGGGCTCCGAGGGCGGTATCGTCCTCATCTGCGAAGAGCTTGACCCGCTGGAACATCTCATTACGGACCATCACGCGGAACGCCCGCGTGTTGGCCGTGAGCTTGTCCGGTGCCGGCGGCAGGACAGGTTCGCTGCCCGCTGAGGAATCGACCCCGGCTGCCAGCTCCTCCCATTCGTCCAGCAGCGAGGAGTCCGTCTGGCGGACCAGTTCCCCGAGCCATTCGATGATGTCGGAGAGGTCCTCGCGCAGGGCTTCGGGCGGCACGGTCTGCAACAGCGCCTTGTAGCAGTCCGACAGGTAGCGCAGCACCACGCCCTCGGACCGGGCCAGGGAGTAGAAGGCCACGTATTCGCCGAAGCTCATGGCACGTTCGTACATATCACGGACGATCGACTTGGGCGTGAGCTCAAAGTCACCGAGCCACGGGGCGGAGGAACGGTAAACCTCGAAGGACTGGAAGAGCAGCTCCGCGAGCGGCTGGGGATAGGTGACCTCCTCCAGCATCGCCATCCGCTGTTCGTACTCGATGCCCTCGGATTTCATCGCCGCCACGGCTTCGCCGCGCGCCTTCTTTTCCTGCGCGGAGAGGATCTGGCGCGGCTTCTCCAGCGTCGCTTCAATGACGGACACGACGTCGAGGGCGTAGGAAGGGCTCTCCGGATCCAGGATCTCCAGGGCAGCCATGGCGAACGGCGAGAGCGGCTGGTTCAGCGCGAAGTTCGGCTGCAGGTGCACCTTCAGCCGGACAGTGCGGCCGTCCGGCTCGGGGGCGGGGAGTTTTTCGACGATCCCGGCGGTCTTCAGTTCCCGGTAGATCCCCAGTGCCTTGCGCATGAGCTTCAGCTGGGAAGCACGGGTCTCGTGGTTGTGGGTGAGCAGGTGCTTCGCGGCCCGGAACGGATCCCCCGGACGTTCCAGGATGTTCAGCAGCATGGCGTGGGTGACGTCGAAGCTGGAGGTCAGCGGCTCGGGAGTGCCCTCCACCAGCTTCTTGTACGTAGGTTCACCCCAGGAGACAAACCCTGCCTGCGGCTTCTTCTTTGCCACCTGGCGCAGCTTCTTCTGGTCATCGCCGAATTTCGCCTTGGCCTTGGCCATCGCCTTGGCGTTCTCAATCACGTGCTCGGGGGCCTGCACCACGACGGTCCCGGCCGTGTCGTAACCGGCCCGGCCGGCACGCCCGGCGATCTGGTGGAATTCGCGGACCTTCAGCGGCCGGGTGCGTACGCCGTCGTACTTGCTGAGCGCCGTGATGAGCACGGTGCGGATCGGCACGTTGATGCCGACGCCGAGGGTGTCGGTTCCGCAGATGACTTTCAGCAGACCGGCCTGGGCCAGCTGCTCCACCAGGCGCCGGTACTTGGGAAGCATGCCAGCGTGGTGCACGCCGATCCCGTGCCGGACCAGCCGGTTGAGGGTCTTGCCGAAGCCCGGAGCAAAACGGAAACCGGCGATCAGCTCGGCAATCCGGTCCTTTTCCTCCCGGGTGCAGACGTTGATGCTCATCAGGGCCTGGGCACGGTCGATCGCTTCGATCTGGCTGAAGTGGACCACATAGACCGGAACCTGCTTGGTGGCGAGCAGTTCTTCCAGGGATTCCTGGACGGGCGTCTCGACGTAGTAGTAGTGCAGCGGGATGGGCCGCTCCACTGACGTCACGGTGACGGTATCCCGGTTGGTGAGCTCGGAAAGATCCGCGGCGATCCGGGTCATGTCGCCGAGGGTGGCGGACATCAGCAGGAACTGCGTCTGCGGCAGCTCAAGCAGGGGAACCTGCCAGGCCCAGCCCCGCTGCGGATCGGAGTAGAAGTGGAACTCGTCCATGATGACGGTCCCGACGTCGGCGTCTGGCCCTTCCCGCAGGGCGATGTTCGCGAGGATCTCGGCTGTGCAGCAGATGATGGGGGCGTCCTTGTTCACCGAGGAATCCCCGGTCACCATCCCGACGTTCTCCGCACCGAAAATGTCACAGAGGGCAAAGAACTTCTCCGACACCAGTGCCTTGATAGGAGCGGTGTAGTAGCTGCGTTCATCGAGTGCCATGGCGTAGAAGTGCGCCGCAATGGCAACCATGGACTTTCCGGACCCCGTAGGTGTGGCGAGGATGACGTTGTGGCCGGACACCAGTTCCATCACGGCCTCGTCCTGGGCCTGGTACAGGGACATTCCGCGGCTTTCCACCCATTCCAGGAAGGCCATGTAGAGGGCGTCCGGGTCAACGGTGGTGGTGTTGGATGCTGCGGCGGGCAGCTGCTCAAGTAGTTTCATTGCAGTACCAGCCTAGCCGGGCGGGGGAAATGCCCGTTCGCGGCAGTACGGACTGTTAGGCTCGCGGCCATGAAATGGGATCCCGCACAGTATTCGCGCTTCTCCGGCCTCCGGGACAGGCCTTTCCATGACCTGCTGGGCAGGGTCGGGGCAGATGCTCCGGCATGGGTCACTGATCTCGGCTGCGGGAGCGGGGAACTGACCGCAGTCCTGGCCGCGCGCTGGCCGGACGCAGCAGTGCAGGGGATCGATTCGTCTGCGGACATGATCGGCTCGGCACGGGCCATGGAGGGCGCGCCGGCCAACCTGGATTTCTCCGTTGGAAGCATCCAGGACTGGGAACCGCCGAAGGGGCAGGGCCCCGGCGTGCTCCTGTCCAATGCGGCACTGCAATGGGTTCCCGGACACCAGGACCTCCTCCGGCGGTGGGCGAAGCAGCTAGATGCCGGGTCGTGGATTGCTGTCCAGGTGCCGGGCAACTTCGGAGCGCTTTCCCATGTGCTCATGCGCGAACTGGCCCAGGCTCCCCGGTGGTCCTCCGTGCTCGCAGGTGTCCTCCGGGGAGAAGACTCGGTGTCTGAGCCGGATGAGTACCTGGAACTGCTGACAGAGGCCGGGTACGACGCTGATGTGTGGGAAACCAGCTACCAGCAGGTTCTGCCCGGAAACGACCCTGTCCTTGACTGGGTGCGCGGCACAGCACTTCGTCCGGTCATGAGTGCCCTTCCGGGCGGGGATTACCGGGCTTTCGAAGCCGAGTACGGCCAGCTCCTGCGGACTGCCTACCCGCCCAAGAGCTGGGGAACCGTCTTTCCGTTCCGGCGCATCTTCCTGGCCGCCCGGAAGCGCGCCTGACCGGGCAGGGCAGCTGCTACCAGCCGCGCTCTTTCCATTCCGCCAGGTGCGGCCGCTCTGCTCCCAGGGTGGTCCCGGCGCCGTGGCCCGGGTGCACGATCGTGTCATCCGGCAGGTATTCGAAGATACGTTCGATTACGTCGTTGATCAGCGACGAGAACCGCTCCGGATCCTTCTGCGTATTGCCGACGCCTCCGGGGAAGAGGGAATCACCGGTGAACACATGGGCGGGGCCGGCCGGGTCCCGGTAGAGCAGGGCAACGGATCCGGGGGTATGGCCGCGCAGGCTGATGACTTCCAGGTCGAACCCGCCGAAGTCCAGCACATCGCCGTGGTGGAGGGGAAGGTCCGTCGGGACCGGAATGTCGGCGATGTCTTCGGAACCCGCAGCGGTGCGCGCACCGGTGGCCTCGGCCGCCTCGGCGAGCGCCCGCACATGGTCCCAGTGGCTGTGCGTCGTGATGATCATCCGCACGGAGGCCTGGGAGGCTCCGCCGTCCAGGTCAGCTGCACCGGCGTCGAGCACCTCCCGGATGCGCCCGAAATCATCCGCCGCATCGATGAGCACCTGGTCTCCTGAATTCTTCGCCGTCAGCACATAGACGTTGTTGTCCATGGAACCCACGGAGGCACTTCGAATAGAAACATTTTGGGTATCCAGCATGCGCCTTAGTCTAGAGGCCGCGGAGAGCCGCGCACGGAGACGCGCCAATCCCTTGTACCTCTCCGGTGCCGGGCGTACGTTCTTATGGTGCCGGCGTACTGCCGGGCTATCCCGGGAGGACAGGGTGCTTGTAAGGCTCGTTCGAGAAAACCTGGCACCCTACAAGGGCGCCGTCGCAATCGTTGTCATCCTGCAGTTCCTGCAGACCGCTGCCACGCTTTTCCTGCCCACGCTGAACGCGGACATCATTGACCAGGGTGTCGTGAAGGGGGATACCGGGACCATACTGTCCATCGGTGCGTGGATGCTTGCGGTCACTGCAGGGCAGGTCGTGTGTTCCGTCGCGGCCACCTATTACTCCGCCCGGACCGCCATGCGGGTGGGACGG
This sequence comes from Arthrobacter sp. 7Tela_A1, assembly GCF_049311065.1. NCBI lineage: Bacteria > Bacillati > Actinomycetota > Actinomycetes > Micrococcales > Micrococcaceae > Arthrobacter > Arthrobacter sp. 7Tela_A1. The sequence goes on from NZ_JAXIOO010000013.1 coordinate 46,750, forward strand.
AACGTGCGCGGCGCGCTCTTCACCAACGTGGAGACATTCTCCGCCCGGGAGGTGGGGATGTTCGGTGCGCCGTCGCTCATTACCCGCACCACCAACGATGTCCAGCAGGTCCAGATGTCCCTGCTGATGACCATGACCATGATGGTCTCCGCCCCGATCATGGGGGTGGGCGGTGTCCTGCTGGCCTTGAACCAGGACATTCCGCTCTCCGGGATCCTGCTGCTGATCCTGCCGGTCTTGTTCACGGTCATCATCCTGGTGCTGCGGCGCCTGGTCCCGCTGTTCCGGAGGGCGCAGCGGCAGATCGACCGGGTCAACGGGGTCCTGCGCGAGCAGATCATGGGCATCGCCGTCATCCGTGCCTTCGTCCGGGAACGGACAGAGCAGCAGCGCTTCGACGGCGCCAACGGCGATCTCACGGGCACCCAGCTGCGGGTCTCGCAGTATCTGGCGCTGCTGTTCCCGGCAACGATGCTGGTGGCCAACCTGGCAACCGTTGCGGTGGTGTGGTTCGGAGCCTTCCGGATCGACGCGGGGCAGATGCAGATTGGCGCCCTGACCGCCTTCATTGCCTACATCATGCAGATCCTGATGGCGGTTCTGATGTCCATGTTCATGATCATGATGCTTCCCCGCGCGGCGGTCTGCGCAGAGCGCATTTATGAGGTACTCGACACGCGGACCAGCGTGCAGGACGCGCCCGGTGCCGGGGAGTTGGAGTACGACGGCGGCCGGCTGGTGTTCTCGGACGTGGGCTACACGTATCCCGGTGCCGAGGACCCGGTACTGCACGGGATCAGTTTCGAAGCGCTTCCGGGCCAGACGACGGCGATTATCGGTTCCACGGGGTCAGGGAAGTCCACATTGCTCAACCTGGTGCCGCGGCTGCTGGACCCGACTGCGGGACACATCACCGTAGACGGACAGGACACCGCCGCGGTAACGCTGCAGTCCCTCCGCAGCGGGATCGGCCTGGTCCCGCAGCGGGCACACCTGTTCTCCGGGACCATTGCCACCAACCTCCGGTTCGGTAAGCCGGACGCCAGCGACGACGAACTCTGGGAGGCACTGGAGATTGCCCAGGCGGCGGATTTCGTGCGCGCGGCCGAGGGCGGACTGGATCACGGGGTGGAGCAGGGCGGCGGGAACTTCTCCGGCGGGCAGCGGCAGCGGCTGGCCATCGCCAGGGCATTGGTGGTCCAGCCGGATATCTACCTCTTCGACGACAGCTTCTCGGCCCTGGACTTCGCCACTGATGCGAGGCTCCGCGCGGCCCTGAAGGAGAGGACAGCGCACGCGACGGTGGTGGTCGTTGCCCAGCGGGTCAACACGATCACGGACGCCGCGCGGATCGTGGTTCTTGAGGAAGGGCGCATCTCCGGGATCGGCAGCCACGCCGAGCTGATGGAGTCCAGTCCCACCTACCGCGAGATCGTCTCCTCCCAGCTCACGCCGGAGGAGGCCCGATGAGCATGCACGGGCGTGCACCGGCAGCCAAACCGGTCAACTTCGCGTCCTCCACGGCCCGGCTGCTCCGCCTGCTCTCCCCGGACACGTGGCGGGTGGCGGCAGTCCTGGTGTTCGGCGTCGTCTCCGTGGCGCTCGCAGTCACGGCACCAAAGATCCTCGGTGACGCCACCAATGTCATCTTCGACGGGGTTATCGGGGCCACGCTGGCTCCGGGGATCCCAAAGGCGGACCAGGTGCAGGCCCTGCGCTCGTCAGGTGAGGACCAGCTCGCCGACATGCTCGCTGCCATGGACGCCGTACCGGGCCAGGGAATCGACTTCGATGCCCTGGCCGCCCTCCTGGCCGGAGTGCTCGCCATCTACCTCGCCTCCTTTTTCTTCGGCTGGGCACAGGCACGCGTCACGGCACGGGTTGTGCAGAACGCCATGTACCGCCTGCGCAGGGATGTAGATGCGAAACTGTTCCGCCTGCCCATGTCCCATTTCCAGCGCCAGTCCCGCGGCGACGTGCTGAGCCGGGTCACCAATGACATCGACAACCTGGCGCAGACGCTGTCCCAGAGCATTACCCAGGTCATCACCTCAGTGCTCACGATCATTGGTGTGCTGGGCATGATGCTCTGGATCTCGCCGCTGCTGGCCCTGATCGCGCTGGTTACCGTCCCCGTGTCAGCGCTGGTGACCATCCTGATCGCCAGGCGCTCGCAGGTGCAGTTCAAAGCGCAGTGGAAGACCACGGGCGAGGTGAACGGCTATATCGAGGAGATGTTCACCGGGCAGGACGTGGTGAAGGCGTTTGGCCAGCAGGAGCGCGTCGTCGAAGGGTTCCAGCCCGCCAACGAGTCGCTCTATTCATCCTCCTTCCGGGCACAGTTCGTTTCCGGAATCATCATGCCGACCATGACGTTCATTTCGAACCTCAACTACGTGGCTGTCGCCGTCGTTGGCGGCATCCAGGTCGCCGGCGGGGCCTTGTCCATCGGGGGAGTGCAGGCATTCGTCCAGTACAGCCGGCAGTTCAGCCAGCCGCTGGGACAGCTTGGCGGACTGATCAACATGCTCCAGTCCGGCATCGCCTCGGCGGAGCGTGTCTTCGCACTGCTCGATGCGCCCGAGATGGGACCCGACCCGAAGGACCCGGTCCGGCCGGGCCGGGTCCGGGGAGACGTCGCTTTCCGCCACGTGTCCTTCTCCTACAGCCCGGACGCCCCCCTGATCCAGGATCTTTCCTTCGAAGCCAAGCCGGGACAAACCGTCGCGATCGTCGGACCCACCGGGGCGGGAAAGACCACCCTGGTGAACCTGCTGATGCGCTTCTACGACGTTGACGCAGGTGAGATCACCATTGACGGCATCAACACCATGGACATGACGCGGGACGACGTGCGCCGCTGCATCGGGATGGTGCTGCAGGATGCGTGGCTTTTCGAAGGAACGATCCGGGAGAACCTGGCCTACGGAGCGCCGGATGCCACCCAGGATCAGATTGTTGCCGCCGCCCGCGCAACGCACGTGGACCACTTCGTCCGTTCGCTGCCCGATGGATATGACACTGTCCTGGGCGCTGACGGGGGATCGCTCAGCCAGGGCCAGCGGCAGCTCATGACGATCGCCCGCGCCTGGCTGGCCAACCCGGCCATCCTGGTGCTGGACGAGGCCACCAGTTCGGTGGACACCCGGACCGAAGTAGCTATCCGGCTCGCCCTCGGAGCCCTGCGGGAGGCGCGGACCAGTTTCGTGATCGCCCACCGTCTCTCCACCATTCGGGACGCGGACGTCATCCTGGCAGTGCGGGAGGGCAGGATCGTGGAGCAGGGCACACACGAGGCCCTGCTGGACGCCGGCGGCTTCTATTCCGAGCTCTACCGCTCCCAGTTCAGTGAACCTGCCACCGCCGCGGAACTGCCCGAATAGTCCCGCCGCCGCAGCACGAGCCGCCCGTCGGCAGGCCGGTCGTGGCAAGATGGATCAGGACCCGCACGGGCGGGCACAGACAGCAGAACAGAAAGCGGTGGCATGGACGACGGCGTACTCAGCTGGGTGCGGATCGACGGAACCAGTTCGGTCCCGCCCTTCGAACAGCTGCGGCTGCAGATCCTCGATGCCGCCAATGACGGAACCCTGGCTGTCGGGACGCGGCTTCCTCCTGTCCGGGCGCTGGCCGCCCAGCTGGGACTGGCCGTCAATACCGTCGCCCGCGCCTACCGTGAACTGGAGCAGGCGGAGATCGTCACGACCAGGTCCCGCGCAGGTACTGTCGTGGCTGCCGCGGGAGATAACGGCCGCAGGCGTGTCGCCGAGGCTGCCCGTGTCTTTGCCGACGCGGTCAAGGCCAATGGGGTGGATCCGAAGGCCGCGATCTCCTACGTGGAAGCAGCCCTACGCCAGGGGTGAACACGCCTGCCCTCGAATACATTTTCGAATCGGGATTGATCTACAGTGGAAAGCGTGTCTACTGCGACTTCACTGACTTCTGGCCAGAATCCCCTTCAAGGCGCGGATCTCTCCCGCCTGGTCGTTAAGGGCGCCCGGGAACATAACCTGCGCAACGTCGACCTGGACCTTCCCCGCGACGCCATGATTGTGTTCACCGGCCTGTCCGGGTCCGGCAAGTCCTCCCTGGCTTTCGACACCATCTTTGCCGAGGGCCAGCGACGCTACGTGGAGTCACTGTCCTCCTACGCCCGGATGTTCCTGGGGCAGGTGGACAAGCCGGATGTCGACTTCATAGAGGGACTTTCCCCCGCGGTGTCGATCGACCAGAAGTCCACCAGCAAGAACCCGCGTTCCACTGTCGGCACCATCACCGAAATCCACGACTACATGCGCCTGCTCTGGGCCCGCGTAGGCACCCCGTTCTGCCCGGTCTGCGGCGAGCCGGTCAGCCGGCAGACGCCGCAGCAGATCACGGACCAGCTGCTGGAACTTGAAGAGGGGACCCGGTACCAGATCCTGGCGCCGGTGGTCCGGGGCCGCAAGGGCGAGTTCGTGGACCTGTTCAAGGACCTGGCGGCCAAGGGCTATTCCCGGGCCAAGGTGGACGGAAAGCAGATCCAGCTTTCGGATCCGCCCAAGCTCGGCAAGCAGTACAAACACACCATCGAGGTGGTCGTTGACCGCCTGGTGGCAAAGGAAGGGATCCGGCAGCGGCTTACCGATTCCGTCGAAACGGCGCTGGGACTGGCCGACGGCCGGGTGCTGGCCGACTTCGTGGATCTTGAAGAGGACAGCCCCGAGCGGATCCGCTCCTTCTCGGAACACCTGGCCTGCCCGAATGAACATCCGCTGGCCATTGACGAGATCGAGCCCCGGTCCTTCTCCTTCAACAACCCGTTCGGTGCCTGCCCTGTCTGCACCGGCATCGGCTCACGCCTGGAAGTGGATGAAGAACTCGTCGTTCCCAATCCGAACCTGAGCCTTGCCGCCGGAGCGATCGCACCCTGGTCCATGGGTACTGCTACCAGCGAGTACTGGAACCGCCTGCTCGCAGGACTGGCCAAGGACATGGGCTTCTCCATGGACGTGCCGTGGAAGAAGCTCCCCGCCAAGGCGCGCGAGGCCATCCTGCACGGCAAAGACCACAAGGTCGTCGTGCAATACCGCAACCGCTTCGGCCGCGAACGGAAATACACCACCGGCTTCGAAGGCGTCATCGGGTACATCAAACGCAAGCACCAGGAAACCGAGTCTGAAAGCTCGCGTGACCGCTACGAAGAGTACATGCGGGAAATTGCCTGCCCGGAGTGCGGCGGTGCACGTCTGAACCCGGCGTCGCTGTCGGTACTGATCAACAAGCGCAATATCGCCGAGGTCAGCGGCATGGCGCTGCGGGAAGCAGCGGGCTTCTTCAAGAACCTGACCCTGACCCCCCGTGAGGCGAAGATCGGCGAGCAGGTACTCAAGGAGATCAAGGCACGCCTGACCTTCCTCCTCGACGTCGGGCTCGAATACCTCAGCCTGGACCGCCCGGCCGCGACCCTGTCCGGCGGCGAAGCCCAGCGCATCCGTCTGGCCACCCAGATCGGTTCCGGGCTGGTGGGCGTCCTGTACGTCCTCGACGAACCCTCCATCGGACTGCACCAGCGGGACAACCGCCGTCTCATCGAGACGCTGGCACGGCTGCGCAACCTGGGCAACACCCTGATCGTGGTTGAACACGACGAAGACACCATCCACGAAGCCGACTGGATCGTCGACGTGGGACCGGGCGCGGGGGAGGCCGGCGGAGAAATCGTCCACTCCGGGCCCTTGTCCGAGCTCCTGACCAACACCCGCTCTGTCACGGGCGACTATCTTGCCGGACGGCGGAAAATCGAAATTCCGGCCAAGCGCCGCAAGATTGACAAGGCCCGCCAGCTGAAGATCGTCGGCGCGCGGGAAAACAACCTGCGCAACCTCACCGTCAACATCCCGCTGGGCGTTTTCACCGCAGTCACCGGGGTGAGCGGCTCCGGCAAGTCCACCCTCATCAACGACATTCTCTACCGCGTGCTTGCCAGCAAGCTCAACGGCGCCAAGCACGTCGCGGGCCGCCACACCCAGGTGGACGGCCTGGAGCACCTGGACAAGGTCATCCACGTTGACCAGAGCCCCATCGGACGCACCCCGCGGTCCAACGCGGCCACCTACACCGGCGTCTTCGACCACATCCGCAAGCTGTTCGCGGAGACCACCGAAGCGAAGGTGCGCGGCTACCTGCCGGGACGTTTCTCCTTCAATGTGAAGGGCGGCCGCTGCGAAGCCTGCCACGGCGACGGAACGCTGAAGATCGAAATGAACTTCCTGCCGGATGTCTACGTGCCCTGCGAGGTCTGCCACGGCGCCCGTTTCAACCGCGAGACCCTGGAAGTCCATTACAAGGGCAAGAACATTGCCGAGATCCTGGACATGCCGATTGCCGAAGCCGCAGAGTTCTTTGCGGCTTTCAGTCCGATTGCCCGGCACCTCAACACCCTGGTGGACGTTGGGCTGGGCTACGTCCGGCTGGGACAGCCGGCGACCACCCTGTCCGGCGGCGAAGCCCAGCGCGTGAAGCTCGCCGCCGAGCTGCAGAAGCGCTCCAACGGCCGCAGCGTCTACGTCCTCGACGAGCCCACCACGGGGCTGCACTTCGAGGATGTCCGCAAACTGCTGATGGTCCTCCAGGGCCTGGTGGACAAGGGGAACACCGTCATCACCATCGAGCACAACCTCGACGTCATCAAGAGTGCCGACTGGATCATCGACCTCGGCCCGGACGGAGGTACGGGCGGCGGCCAGGTTGTCGCTTCCGGAACCCCCGAGAAGGTGGCGAAGTCGCCCGAGAGCCACACCGGGCATTTCCTGGCCGAGATCCTGAACTAGGAGTTCCCGAAAGGTGGCCCGGCACCGGAGACATATTCCTTCCGCGTCATATGTTTTACCCGGTGGCGGTTCCTCTGTGGGAAGCTAGGCCGGTGAAACAACTCCGGCTCCTGGTCCTCTTCGATCTCGACGGCACCCTCGTAGACCCTGCAGGAAGCATCACCGGCGGCATCAGTGCGGCGCTGGCCGCTTCCGGACTTGCCGTGCCGCCGCCCGCGGACCTCCAGCAGATGGTAGGACCGGCCCTGTCAGAGTCCTTGAGGCGCATAGCCCGGGTGCCGGCCGACCAGCTGGACACGGTGATTGCGCACTACCGCCGGGGATACCGGGACACAGGAATGGCCGCCAGCCGGCCCTACCCCGGCATCGCCGATGCCGTCCAGGAACTCCGTGACGCCGGCTGCATCACTGCCGTCGCAACACAGAAGCCGGAACCCCTTGCCGGTGACCTGCTACGCGTCCAGGGCCTGGAACAGCTTTTCGCGTCCGTGCACGGTTCACCTGCCGATGAGCGGGCCGTGGCAGCTGACGGAAAGACATCCATCATCCGGGCTGCCCTGGACCGACATGCGGGAGAGTACTCGGCCGCAGTCATGATCGGCGACCGGATGCACGACGTGCACGGTGCCGCGGCAAACGGCATTCCCTGCATCGGGGTGTCCTGGGGCTTTGCTGCCCCGGGGGAACTGGCAGCAGCCGGTGCTGCCGCTGTCATCGACTTCCCCGGACAGCTCGGGGACGCCGTACGGTCCGCAGCGGAAACGGCAGGTGCCCATGGGGCTGTATAACCTGACCCGTTCCAGCACCCGCGGCCTGATCAGCCTGTGCCGGCCCACAGTGACCGGTTTGGAACACGTTCCCTCGTCGGGGCCCTTCATCGTGGCCTCCAATCATCTCTCGTTCCTGGACAGCGTGCTCATCCAGGCCCTGATGCCGCGGAAGGTCGGATTCTTCGCCAAGGCGGAGTACTTCACCACCCCGGGGCTCAAAGGGGCAGCCATGCGCAGCTTTTTTGAGAGCGTAGGGTCCATTCCGGTGGAACGCGGACAGCAGGCGGCCAGCGTGGCTGCCCTGAAGTCGCTCCTCGACGTACTGGAGACCGGCGGCGGGATCGGCATCTATCCCGAAGGAACCCGTTCCCGCGACGGCCTGCTTTACCGCGGCCGCACCGGGGTCGGCTGGCTCGCGCTCACCTCGGGCGCGCCCGTGGTGCCGGTAGGGCTGATCGGAACGGAAAAGCTCCAACCCGCCGGAAAGAAATGGGTCAAGCCCCGCCCCTTCACGATGGCGGTAGGGCGCCCGCTCTACTTCTCCAAGACCGGACCCCAGCACGCCCTCCCGGAACGGCGGCGCGTCACCGACCAGGTGATGGACGCCGTCGCCGAACTCTCGGGGCAGGAACGCAGCGCCGCGTACAACCAGAACAAGCCCGACGGCGCCTAGGCCGGCGCACTTCAGCGGGCTGCGAAACGGCCGGCCGTACGTCCGGCAGCGGGGCGGTGCCGACTTAGGATGGAACAGTGGCAGATCCAGCAACCTACCGGCCCCGGGCGGGGGAGATCCCTACCGAGCCCGGGGTATACCGCTTCCGCGATGAGCACCGCCGAGTCATCTATGTCGGCAAGGCCAAGAACCTCCGTTCGCGGCTGAACTCCTACTTCGCCAATCCGCGGCAGCTCATGGCCAAGACCCGCGCGATGGTGTTCACGGCCACCAGCGTGGAGTGGACGGTGGTGGGCACCGAACTTGAAGCCCTCCAGCTCGAGTACACCTGGATCAAGGAATTCAGTCCGCGGTTCAACATCATGTTCCGGGACGACAAGTCCTACCCCTACCTCGCGGTCACCATGGGCGAGAAGTATCCCCGCGCCCAGGTCATGCGCGGGGACCGCCGGAAGGACACCCGGTACTTCGGTCCGTTCTATCCGGCCAAGGCCATTCGCGAGACGCTCGATACCCTGCTGCGCGTCTTCCCGGTGCGCACCTGCAGCCCCGGCGTCTTCAAGCGCGCCGAACGAACCGGCCGTCCCTGCCTGCTCGGCTACATCGACAAGTGCTCCGCGCCCTGCGTGGGCCGAATCAGCGCGGAGGACCACAAGGCCCTGGCCGCCGAACTCTGCGCCTTCATGGCCGGGGATTCCAAGCGCTTCATCCAGGACCTGGAACGCCGGATGAAGGACGCGGTGGCCAACCTGGACTACGAGTCGGCGGCTCGCATCCGTGACGACATCGCAGCCCTGCGGAAGGTCTTCGAACGCAACTCGGTGGTGCTTTCGGAGGACACCGACGCCGACATCTTCGGATTGGTCCAGGATGAGCTGGAAGCCTCGGTCCAGGTCTTCCACGTCCGCGGCGGGCGCATCCGCGGACAGCGCGGCTGGGTCGTGGAAAAGGTCGAAGACACGGACACCGGGCAAATCGTCGAGCACCTCCTGCAGCAGGTTTACGGGGAAGGTTCCATGTCCGACAGGATCCCGCGCAAGGTCCTCGTCCCGGTGCTTCCTGACAATGCCGAAGAACTGCAGGTCTGGCTGCGCGGACTGCGCGGCTCGAAGGTCAAAATCTCGGTTCCCCAGCGCGGCGACAAAAAGACGCTCATGGAGACGGTCACGCGCAACGCGGAAGACGCCATGCGCCTGCACAAGAGCCGGCGCGCCGGAGACCTGACCACCCGGTCCGCGGCCCTGTCCGAACTGCAGGAGGCACTGGAGATTCCCGTTCCGCTTCTGCGCATCGAGTGCTACGACATCTCCCACGTTCAGGGCACCAACGTCGTCGCGTCCATGGTGGTCGCGGAGGACGGGCTGATGAAGAAGTCGGACTACCGCCGGTTCTCCATTACCGGGGAAGCAGCGCGGGATGACACCGCCTCGATGTACGACGTGGTCTCCCGCCGCTTCAGGCACTATCTGGCCGAGAACTTTGACCCGGCTGCCGCCGTTCCGGATGCCGATCCGGACCATGCGGTGCCCACCGGGGACGGCTCCGGCCAGGCCGCTCCAATTCACGCAGCCCAGGCGTCCGGGCCGGTCGCGGACACACTGACGGCAGCGCCCAGGGCCAAGTTCGCCTATCCGCCAAACCTGGTGGTGGTCGACGGCGGCAGGCCGCAGGTGGCAGCGGCGTCGCGGGCCCTGGCTGACCTCGGCATCTCCGACGTCTACGTGGTGGGCCTTGCCAAGCGCCTTGAGGAAGTCTGGGTCCCGGACAGCGAGTTCCCCGTGATCCTGCCCCGCTCTTCCGAAGCGCTGTTCCTGCTGCAGCGCATCCGCGACGAAGCCCACCGCTTCGCGATCACTTTCCACCGGCAGAAGCGGGGGAAGTCCATGACGGCGTCCGCACTGGACGGTATCCCCGGGCTGGGGCCAGCGAAGCAAAAAGCGCTGATCAAACATTTTGGCTCGGTCCGCAAGCTCAAGCAGGCTGACACCGAGGCGCTGATGGAAGTTCCCGGAATTGGTCCCGCGATGGCTGCTGTCATCCATGCGTCCCTCGCCGAAGCCGGGGCCGAAACTGCTCCGGCCGTGAACATGGCCACCGGCGAAATCATCGAATCTTAGCTAGGCTGGTGGGAGCCGTCCCCGGCGGAGAAATCCGACCAGCGCCGGCCGGCCTTTGGGGCTCCCCGGTCCGGGGAACCCGGTGACTGACGGGAACAAGGAAAACATGACTGAAGTGGACGGGCTGCAAAGCGTCAAGCCTGCCGAGTCCGAACTGCTCGTCGTCACCGGCATGTCCGGTGCCGGCCGGAGCACCGCAGCCAATGCCCTGGAGGACCACGGCTGGTACGTGGTGGAGAACCTGCCGCCGCTGATGCTGGGGACACTCACCGAGCTGGTCTCCCGCATGCCCCATTCCATCCCCAAACTGGCCGTGGTCATCGACGTCCGGAGCAAGGAACTCTTCCAGGACATCAGGGAGGCCCTGGGCAACCTCCGGGCCGCCGGCGTCGACTACCGCGTGCTTTTCCTCGAAGCCTCGGACCAGGCCCTTGTCCAGCGCTTCGAATCCGGCCGCCGGCCCCACCCGCTGCAGGAAGACGGAAGCATCCTGGACGGCATCGCCGCTGAGCGGGACGTGCTGAGGGAACTCCGCGACGCCTCGGACGTCATCGTCGACACCTCCAAGTTCAACGTTCACGCGCTGGCAACAACAATCACCGAGCTCTTCACGGAGCAGGGTCCGATTGTCCTCCGGCTGAACGTGATGAGCTTCGGCTTCAAGTACGGCCTCCCCGTCGACGCGAACTTCGTGGCGGACGTTCGCTTCATCCCGAATCCGCACTGGGTCCCGCAGCTGCGCCCGCACACGGGGCAGGATTCCGACGTACGGGACTTTGTCCTGGGGGCGCACGGCACCGAGGACTTCCTGGACCGCTATGTCGATGCGTTGGCTCCCGTCATTGACGGCTACCGCCGCGAGAACAAGCACTACGCCACCATCGCCGTCGGCTGCACCGGGGGCAAGCACCGCTCTGTCGCGGTCACCGAAGAACTTGCCAAGCGGCTGGCGAAGCTTCCCCACGTCACCGTAGCGGCGCACCACCGCGATCTCGGGCGGGAATAGATGGGGTTCCTCACCGGGCCCCTTCCCATCCTTCCTGACGGAGGAGCGCTGCGCCCCCCGGGCGGCGGCACGTCACCGGCTGTCGTCGCACTGGGCGGCGGCCATGGGCTTTCCGCCACGCTCTCGGCCCTGCGCCTGCTCACCACCGACCTCACCGCCGTCGTCACCGTCGCCGATAACGGCGGTTCCTCCGGACGCCTGCGCCAGGAGCTGGACGTCCTTCCGCCCGGCGACCTCCGGATGGCGCTTGCCGCGCTCTGCGACGACACCGACTGGGGCAGAACCTGGCGGGACGTCATGCAGCACAGGTTCCGTTCACGGCCGGGCGCCGAAGGGTCCCTGGACAACCACGCGCTCGGGAACCTGCTCATCGTCACCCTGTGGGAACTGCTGGGCGATCCGGTGGCAGGACTGCAATGGGCCGGAGCCCTGCTGGGCGCCCGGGGCCAGGTCCTGCCCATGTCCACCCTCCCGCTGACGATCGAAGGCGACGTCCTGCGGCAGTCGGAGACCGGACTTCGGCACGAGACCGTCACGGGCCAGGCCGAACTGGCCGTCGCGGGAACCCAATCGAGCGTCGTGGACGTTCGGCTGCTTCCGCCGGATGCACCCGCCTGCACCGAGGCGGTAACTGCCATCGGCCGCGCAGACTGGGTGATCCTGGGACCTGGCTCCTGGTACACGTCCGTCCTGCCGCACCTGCTGCTCCCCGAGATGCGCGAGGCGCTGTGCAGCACGGGTGCCCGCCGGTGCCTGACCATGAACCTCAGCAATGAGACGAAGGAGACTGCGGGCATGAGCGCAGTGGACCACCTGCAGGTCATCCGGCGCTATGCTCCCGGCTTCAAGGTGGACGCCGTGCTGGCCGATCCCCGCGTCGTGGAGGACAGGAGCGAGTTCAGCGCAGCTGCTGCCGAAATGGGTGCCCGCGTTGTCTTCGGTAAGGTAGGGGCAGCGGCCGGGAGTCCGATCCATGATCCGCTGCGGCTTGCGGCTGCTTATCACGATGTATTTGGGGAACTCTAGGAGTGTGCTTGTGGCGCTGACTGCTGCAGTCAAAGAGGAACTTTCACGGCTTACCGTGAAGAAGTCCTCCGTTCGAAAAGCCGAAGTTTCGGCAATGCTGCGTTTTGCAGGAGGCCTGCACATCATCTCGGGGCGCATCGTTATCGAGGCCGAAGTGGACCTCGCATCGACAGCCCGGAGATTGCGGGCCGCGATCGCCGAGGTCTACGGCCACGCGAGCGACATCGTTGTCGTTTCGGGTTCAGGGCTGCGGCGGGGCAACCGGTACGTTGTCCGCGTCGTGAAGGACGGAGAGTCCCTGGCCCGCCAGACCGGGCTCCTGGACGCCCGGGGACGGCCCGTACGGGGCCTGCCCTCGGTCGTCGTGAACGGTTCCGCAGCAGATGCCGAAGCTGTCTGGCGCGGCGCCTTCCTCGCCCACGGATCCCTCACCGAGCCAGGCCGCTCATCTTCACTCGAAGTGACCTGCCCCGGTCCCGAAGCAGCCCTCGCACTGGTCGGTGCAGCACGCCGGATCGGTATCGCGGCCAAGGCACGCGAAGTCCGGGGCGTGGACCGGGTCGTCATCCGTGACGGTGACACCATCGCGGCCCTGCTGACCCGGATGGGCGCCCACGATGCCCTAATGGTCTGGGAGGAACGCCGGATGCGCAAGGAAGTGCGCGCTACGGCCAACCGCCTGGCGAACTTCGACGACGCAAACCTCCGCCGCTCCGCGCAGGCAGCCGTTGCGGCCGGGGCGAGGGTGGAACGCGCACTGGAGATCCTGGGGGAGGACGTGCCTGAACACCTGCGCTACGCCGGCGAGCTCCGGGTCGCCCACAAGCAGGCCAGCCTTGACGAACTGGGCCGCCTGGCCGAACCTCCCATGACCAAGGACGCAATCGCCGGCCGGATCCGCCGCCTGCTCGCGATGGCGGACAAGCGGGCCTCTGAACTGGGAGTTCCGGGCACGGAGGCCAATGTGACCGCCGAAATGCTTGACCAGTAGGCTCACGCATAGGATGGACTAAGCGTGCTGATTTATTCAGCATCATAAACTTCCGGGTGGACACGCCGTCCGGATAAATGGATCCGAGTATCAACGGAGGATTTTCGTGAACGAATACACACTGCCGGAACTGCCGTACGACTACGCAGCACTGGAGCCCCACATCTCGGCTCGCATCATGGAACTGCACCATGACAAGCACCACGCCACCTACGTGGCCGGCGCCAACACCGCACTGGCCCAGATGGCCGAAGCCCGCGAAAAGGGCGAGTTCGGCAACATCCCGAAGCTCTCCAAGGACCTCGCGTTCCACCTCGGCGGACACACGAACCACTCGATCTTCTGGAACAACCTCTCACCCGAAGGCGGCGACAAGCCGGTCGGCGAGCTGGCTGCGGCCCTCGACGACTTCTTTGGCTCCTTCGACGCGTTCCGCGGCCAGTTCACCGCCGCGGCGAACTCCCTGCAGGGTTCCGGCTGGGCCATCCTCGCCTACGAACCCCTCGGCGGAAACCTTGTGATCGAGCAGCTTTACGACCAGCAGGGCAACATCCCCGTTGGAACCATTCCGCTGCTGATGCTGGACATGTGGGAGCACGCCTTTTACCTGGACTACGTCAACGTCAAGGCTGACTACGTCAAGGCATTCTGGAACATCGTCAACTGGGCCGACGTGGCCGCCCGGTTCGATGCTGCACGCGCCGGCGCTACCCAGCTGGTGCTCCCCGCCTAATCGGGGAAACCGTACCGGGTTTAAGGTGCCGCCGGTGTGTGACCGGCGGCACCTGCGCGTAAGATGAAGCACACGGCTCATGCAGCGCCCGACCGGCAACCCGTGCGCTGTAGCAGGTCCGGGACGCGCCGCTCCTGCGAAGTCAACTGAAGTGGCCTTGTCCCACTGAGGTCACTAATTCTCGAACGACCCGCTATCAAGGAGAGAACAAAAGTGACTACTCGTGTTGGAATCAATGGATTCGGGCGTATCGGACGCGGCTACTTCCGGGCAGCACTGGAGCAGAATGCGGATCTTGACATTGTCGCGGTTAACGACCTGACAAGCCCGGAGACCCTCGCCCACCTGTTCAAATACGACTCGATCACCGGCCGCCTCGATGAGGCCGTAGAGGTCCAGGACGGCAACCTGGTAGTAGGCGGCAAAACCGTCCGCGTCCTCGCCGAACGTGATCCCGCAAAACTGCCCTGGAAGGACATGGGCGTTGACATCGTCATTGAGTCCACCGGGTTCTTCACCAAGGCTGACGATGCGCGCAAGCACATTGAAGCCGGCGCCAAGAAGGTACTGATCTCCGCCCCGGGCAAGGGTGCCGACCGGACCATCGTGATGGGTGTGAACGACAGCGAGTACGACCCTGCCACTGACACCATCATCTCCAACGCATCCTGCACCACCAACTGCCTGGCCCCGCTGGCGAAAGTCATCCACGATGCGTTTGGCATTGAACGCGGACTCATGACGACGGTCCACGCCTACACCGCTGACCAGAACCTGCAGGACGGCCCGCACCGGGACCTGCGCAGGGCACGGGCAGCAGCCCTGAACATCGTGCCCACCACCACAGGCGCCGCCAAGGCAATCGGCTTGGTGATTCCGGACCTGGACGGCAAGCTGGACGGTTTCGCACTGCGTGTGCCGGTGCCTACCGGATCGGTCACCGACCTGACCGTGAACCTTGCCCGGGAAGTCAGCGTTGAGGAGATCAACGCTGCCTACAAGGACGCCAGCGAGGGTCCCCTCAACGGCTACCTCCGGTATACCGACGAGCCGCTCGTCTCGTCCGACATCGTGACTGATCCGGCGTCGTGCATTTTCGACTCCGGCATGACGCGTGTCATGGGCAACGAGGCCAAGGTAGTTGGCTGGTATGACAACGAATGGGGCTACTCGTGCCGCATGGTGGACCTCACCACCTTGGTAGCTTCGAAACTCTAGGTCCCCGTCCTCCGCCCCCACAGGGCACAGAAACAAAGGCAGATATGACAATCAAGACACTTGACGAGCTCATCGGCGACGGCGTTGGCAACCGGTACGTCCTGGTCCGCTCGGACCTGAACGTCCCGCTGGCGGACGGGAAGGTTACCGACGACGGTCGCATCCGCGCTTCTATTCCTACGCTGCAGCTTTTGGTGGAGCATGGCGCCAAGGTCATCGTTATGGCACACCTGGGACGGCCCAAGGGCCAGCCGGACGAAAAGTACAGCCTGCGTCCGGCCGTGGACCGGCTCGACGAGCTCGCACCGTTCGCGGTGGAGTTTGCCGACGACGTCACCGGTCCCAGTGCCGTTGAACGTGCGGGAAGCCTGGCATCCGGCAGCGTCCTGGTGCTCCAGAACATCCGGTTCGATCCGCGGGAGACGTCCAAGGACGATGCCCAGCGGATGGAGCTGGCACGTGAGCTTGCCGGCCTCACCGGCGGCAGCGGGGCGTACGTCGACGATGCTTTCGGGGCTGTCCACCGCAAGCATGCCAGCGTCTATGACATCGCCGAAGTCCTGCCTGCCTATGAGGGCAATCTGGTCCGCAGCGAGCTGGAGGTGCTGTCGCGCCTGACGACGGATCCCGCCAAGCCCTACGTCGTGGTGCTGGGCGGTTCCAAGGTCTCCGACAAGCTGGCCGTCATCGAGAACCTCATGACCCGCGCCGACAGCCTGCTGATCGGCGGTGGCATGGTCTTCACGTTCCTGGCCGCCCAGGGCCATAAGGTTGGAGCTTCCCTGCTCGAAGAGGACCAGATCGAAACGGTGAAGGGCTATCTGTCCCGTGGCGCGGAGCTGGGCTGTGAGTTTGTCCTGCCGACCGACATCGTGGTCGCAGACAAGTTCGCGGCCGACGCAGACCACGAGGTAGTCGCCGCTGACGCGATGGAGGACAGCCGCTTCGGAGCTGCCGGGATCGGTCTCGACATCGGACCGGATTCCGCCAGGGCCTTCGCTGACCGCATCGCGTCGGGTGCCACCGTCTTCTGGAACGGACCGATGGGTGTCTTCGAATTCGATGCCTTCGCCGGCGGCACGAAGGCGGTGGCCCAGGGCTTGAAGCAGTGCAGCGGCCTGACCGTCGTCGGCGGCGGGGACTCGGCCGCGGCCGTGCGGAAGCTGGGCTTCTCCGACAGCGACTTCTCGCATATCTCCACCGGCGGCGGAGCGAGCCTGGAATACCTTGAAGGCAAGGAACTGCCGGGCATCGCCGTCCTCGACAAGTAATCGGTGAACGGGCCTGCCGGGATTCTTCCGGCAGGCCCGTTGCCCTGTCCACCATCTATCGACACCACCACATGAACCGGAGCAGAGATGACTACCTCGACCAACGGCAAGTATGACCGCACACCGCTGATCGCGGGCAACTGGAAAATGAACATGGACCACATGCAGGGCATCACCCTGCTGCAGAAGCTTGCGTGGACCCTCAGCGACGCGAGGCACGACTACAACCGCGTCGAGGTCGTCGTTTTCCCGCCGTTTACCGATCTCCGGAGCACCCAGACCCTCGTGCAGGGTGACAAGCTGAAGGTGGCATACGGCGCCCAGGACCTCTCTCCCGAGGATTCCGGCGCGTACACCGGCGACATTTCAGGCCAGTTCCTGTCCAAGCTCGGGTGCAGCTACGTCCTGGTCGGGCACAGTGAACGCCGGAGCGTCCACGGCGAGTCTGATGAACTCCTGAACGCCAAGCTGAAGGCTGCCTTCCGCAACAATCTGGTCCCCATCCTGTGCGTTGGCGAAGGCCTGGAAGAGCGGCAGGCAGGCAACCACCTGCTGCACACCCTCGAGCAGGTCCGCAATGACCTGGCCGGACTCACCGCCGAAGAGGTTTCCGGTCTGGTCATCGCCTACGAACCGGTGTGGGCGATTGGCACGGGCGAGGTGGCCGGGCCGGACGACGCCCAGGAAATGTGCAACACCATCCGCGCCGAGCTCGCCGACCTGTATGACGACGCAGTCGCTGCAAAGGTCCGGCTGCTGTACGGCGGGTCGGTTAAGGCCTCGAATGCTGCCAGCATCCTGAAGGAGCGTGACGTCGACGGCGTGTTGGTAGGCGGCGCCAGTTTGGACGTGGCCGAATTTGCTAATATTGTCAGGTTCGAGGAACACCTGGTGACCGACTGACCTGCGCAGCGGCAGCGTCTCCAATTCAATGCGTCACCCGTGAAAGGCCGTAAGTGGAAATTCTGAAGATCATCCTGCTGGTCCTGCTTGGCCTGACCAGCCTGCTGCTCACGCTCCTGATCCTGCTGCACAAGGGTCGCGGCGGCGGTATGTCAGACATGTTCGGCGGCGGCATGAGCACCAGCATGGGTTCTTCCGGGGTCGCGGAAAAGAACCTGAACCGTTTCACCGTTATCCTTGGCGTGTCCTGGGGCGTGGTTATCATCGCCCTGGGCCTGATCCAGCGTTTCGCCGGCGAGTCCTAGGGACCCGGAGCGGAACCGCGCTGCCCTTCGGCAATGCCTGTAAGCACAGAGGAAAGGCCCCCGGATAACCCGGGGCCTTTCCTCTGTGCTTACAGTGCCTAGTGCCGTTCCTCGGTCTGCAGCAGCCGTTCAGGCAGTTGTGAAGCCGCGGCCTGGTCAATCAGCCATCTGGTCTTCGAACGTCCCCGGGGTCCGGCTGCGGGCACCTGTACCGGTCCTGCCCCCGCAAGCGCGAGCCCGACGGCGCCCGCCTTGTCCTCACCAGCTACGGTGAGCCAGACTTCATCCGCCGTATTGATGGCTTCCAAAGTGAGCGAGATGCGCTCCGACGGAGGTTTGGGGGAGTCCCGCACGGCCACCACCGTCTGGCCCGTGGTGCGGATGCCCGCCATCTCGGGGAAGAGCGAGGCGACATGGGCGTCCGGTCCGACACCCAGCAGCAGGATGTCGAAGCGCGGAAGACGGGGATCGGTTTGCTCAAAGCCCTCCGCGAGGTCTTCGGCCTCTGCCGCTGCGGCCAGTTCAGCTGCGTACGCGGCAGCCGCCTCTTCCACCGTGGAGGTACTGTCGGTAGACGCGGCCTCATGCACCCGTGCCTGGTCCACGCCTAGGCTGGCGAGCATCGCCTGCCGGGCAGCGAGGGCGTTGCGGTCGGGGGAGTCAGGGGCGACAAACCGCTCGTCACCCCACCAGAAGTTGACCCGCTGCCAGTCAACCGCGGTGCGGGCCGGCGCAGCGGCCACAGCAGCGAGCACACCGATGCCTGCGGTCCCGCCGGTGAGGACTGCCGTTGCTTCGCCGCGCCTGTTCTGCACATCCACGAGCTTGGTGATCAGGCGGGCAGCAGTTGCGTCTATCAGCGCCGCCGCGTTGGGATGGATGCTTACGCCATGGGGAGATTGCCTCATGCGGTGGTCCCTTCCGGGACCAGGCAGGCTGCCAGCCCCTCCGTCAGTACTTCTCCGAAAACCTCGTCTGGATCCAGCCGGCGCAATTCCTCTGCCAGGCATTCGTGCAGTGTCCGCAGCGGCAGGGAGATCCGCTGTTCGGGCTGGCCTGGCTGCATCAGGTGGGCCATGCTGCCGCCGTCGGGCCGGTAAAGCTCAATCGCACCCGCCGCGCGTTCCATCCTGACACGCCTGATGCCGGCACCGGCAGGATCTTCAATGATCTGCACGGGAACCCTGAGTGCATGCTTGAGCCAAGCCGCCAGCAGGAAGGTGCTCGCTGAGTCCGACGCCCCCTCGACAGTGACGGATGTGAGGCCGTCGGCACCGTTCTGTTCGAGGACCGCGGCCAGCTGGATGCGCCAGTGAGTGAGCCGGGTCCAGCTGAGATCGGTGTCGCCGTCAGCGTAGGTCCGGCTGAGGTCCAGCAGTGACTGCTTGGGATCCGGTTCGTTCGCAGCATCGGTGATCCGCCGGTGGGCGATCCGGCCCAGGGGAGTGGACGCCGCCGAACGCGGCAGGCCATGGGGCCACCAGACGACGATTGGAGCGTCAGGCAGCAGCAGGGCCGATACCAGCGACTCACTCTCCGCCGCGAGCTCACCGTAGCCGTAGAGCAGGATGACTTCGGAGGCACCGGCATCTCCGCCGACCCGGATCTGCGCGTCCAGGCGCGAGGGCTCATCTGCCGAACCGGCGGCCAGCACGATCACGCGGCAGGGGTGCTCCCGGCTGGCAGTGTTGGCAGCTTCAATCGCTTCTTCGACGAAGTCCGGCGCGGTGACCACCACCAGAGTGAGGACACGGCCCAGGGCGACAACGCCGCCCTTTTCCCGCATGGCGACGATTTTCTTGGACACCTTGGACGTTGTGGTGTCAGGCAGTTCAACAATCACGGCCTTCTCCAGGTCCTTCCGTCACGTGCGAGCAGTTCGTTCGCGGAAGCCGGCCCCCAGCTTCCCGGTGCATACGGTTCAGGCTGTTCATCCAGCGATGCCCAGTACTCCTCGAACGGATCAACAATCTTCCAGGAGAGTTCCACCTCCTGGTGCCGCGGAAAGAGCGGGGGCTCGCCAAGGAGGACATCCAGGATCAGCCTCTCATAGGCTTCCGGGCTGGATTCCGTAAAGGAGTGCCCATAGCCGAAGTCCATGGACACGTCCCGGACTTCCATCTGGGTCCCTGGAACCTTCGAACCGAACCGGATGGTCGCGCCTTCGTCCGGCTGTACCCGGATCACGACGGCGTTCTGCCCGAAATCGTCTTCGGCATGGTCCCGGAAGAGCAGGTTGGGGGCTCGTTTAAAGACGACGGCGATCTCCGTCACCCGCCGGCCGAGCCGCTTGCCGGCGCGCAGGTAAAACGGAACTCCGGCCCAGCGGCGGGTATTGATGTCCAGCCGCACGGCGGCGAACGTCTCGGTCTTCGACTCCGGGTTGAAGCCTTCTTCCTCCAGGAAGCCGGTGACTTTCTCCCCGCCCTGCCAGCCGCCGGTGTACTGCCCGCGGGCAGAGTGCCGGGAGAGATCCTTCGGCAGCCGGACCGCGGCGAGCACCTTCTCCTTTTCAGCCCTCAGGTGGGCTGCATCGAAGGAAATCGGTTCTTCCATCGCGGTGAGCGCCAGCAGCTGCAGGAGGTGGTTCTGGATGACGTCGCGGGCTGCCCCTACGCCGTCGTAATAACCGGCGCGTCCTCCGATGCCGATGTCCTCGGCCATGGTGATCTGCACGTGGTCAACAAAGTTCGCGTTCCAGATCGGCTCGAAGAGCTGGTTGGCGAAACGCAGCGCGAGGATATTCTGGACCGTTTCCTTGCCGAGGTAGTGGTCGATCCGGAAGACGGAGTCCGCGGGAAAAACTGACTCCACCACCTCGTTCAGGTCCCGCGCCGACTGCAGGTCATGGCCAAAAGGCTTTTCGATGACCACCCGCCGCCAGCGTCCGTCCGTCGACTCGGCCAGGCCGTGGCTGGAGAGCTGCTGGCAGACCTGTTCGAAGCTCTTCGGCGGCACGGAGAGATAGAACGCCACATTGCCGCGTGTCCCGCGCTGCTCATCCAGTTCCTGCAGGGTGGTGCGCAGCGTGTCGAAGGCCTGATGGTCGTCGAAGCCGCCCTGCACGAAGCGGATGCCTTCGGCCAGCTGCTCCCACACGTTGTCACTGAACGCGGTCCGGGACCGGTCCTGGACCGATTCCTTGACGTAGGCGGCGAAGTCCTCGTCGCTCCAGTCGCGCCGGCCAAATCCAACCAGCGAGAAGCTCGGCGGCAGCAGCCCCCGGTTGGCGAGGTCATAAACAGCGGGAATGAGTTTCTTGCGGGCAAGGTCGCCGGTGACGCCGAAGATCACCAGCGATGAAGGACCCGCGATGCGGCTGAGGCGCCGGTCGCGCGGGTCCCGCAACGGGCTGGGGGAGCCGTTGTCGTGCTCGGGGGACATCAGTTAATTACCGTCCAGATCCTTGATGGTGTCAGCAAGCTGCTCGGATCCCGCAGCCCGGTTCAGCAGGTTCAGCCGCAGGACCGGACGGCCCTTGTCAGCGAGGACCTGGGCATCACCGGCGGCCTGGGCAGCAATCAGTTCGCCAAAACTGAAGGGCCGCCCCGGGATCGCGACGTCGGCGGAGGGCGCCCCGGTGATCTGCAGGTAGACGCCCTGCGCCGGCCCGCCCTTGTGGAACTGCCCGGTAGAGTGCAGGAACCGCGGACCCCAGCCGAACGTCACGGGACGGCCGGTGATTCCGGCCAGTTCCGGGCGCAGCCGCTCGAGATCCGACTGGGCGCTGCGGTCCAGGTAAGCCTGGACACTCAGGTAGCCATCCGCGCCGAGCTGGTCCAGGAGGCCACCGAGTGCCTCCTTGAGGGTTTTCGACCCGCCCAGCAGCGCCGCATCGCCGCGGACCTCGATATTCCCGTCGACGAACGACGGCGCCACGGGCTCCGGCTGTGCGTCCAGCAGGCCGCGTGCGGCTTTCTTGGCAGCCTCGACATCCGGCTGGTCGAACGGATTGATCCCCAGCAGGCGACCGGCGACGGCCGTGGCGTACTCCCACAGCATCATCTGAGCGCCGAGGCTCCCGGAGACCACCACCTGGTTGCCCTCCGGCATCGCTTCCGCTTCCGGAGAGGTAATCCGGACCACCAGGACATCCGGTGCGCCGGCAAGGGTTTCCGGAGCCTGCGGCTCCGCCACCACCGGCAGCACTCCGGTGCCGAGCTTTCCGGTGGATTCAGCGATGAGCTGCTCCGCCCAGTCGGGGAAGCCAACCAGCCCGGATCCCTCGTCAACGATCACGATCTTGTTCCGCAGCGGATCGGTGCCGCCCAGGGCCGCGCCCAGGGCGAGGCCGATGTTGTCTTCCGCGTTGTCGCTGAGGATCTCCGCCGTATCTTCTGCTTCCCCGAGCAGCGCCTCGATGTCAGCGCCCGCCAGGCCGGACGGAACCAGGCCGAAAGCCGTCAGCGCAGAGTAGCGGCCGCCGACGTTCGGGTCGGCGTTGAACACCGCACGGTAGCCTGCCTCGCGGGCAGCGGTGTCCAGCGGGGACCCGGGATCCGTCACCACGACGATCCGTGAAGCAGCATCGATGCCTGCCTGGGTGAAGGCCTCTTCAAAGACGCGGCGCTGGGAGTCTGTTTCCACGGTGGAGCCGGACTTGGAGGACACCACGATCACGGTGGAGGCGAGGTCCTGCGCGAGGGCGGCAGCCACGGAGTCGGGGTCCGTGGAATCCAGCACCGTGAGATCCACCCCGGCGGTGCCGGTGATGACCTCCGGTGCCAGCGAGGAGCCTCCCATCCCGGCGAGGACCACACGGTTGACTCCCTCGGCTGCCAGCGCCTGGCGGAGTTCGCGTATCTGTCCCAGCAGCGGCCGGGAGCTTTCGCCCGGGTTCAGCCAGCCCAGGCGGATGGACGCTTCAGCTTCTGCTTCGGGGCCCCACAGCGTGGGGTCCTGGGCGAGGAGACGGGTGGCTACCTCGTCCCGGACCAGGCCGGGGACCTTGGCCTCCACGGCGTCACGGGCAGCTCCTGCTGCTTCAAAGGACAGAGCGGTCATGGGTTTATGCCTCCTGCGCGCTGGTCAGTGCTGCGGAAACGGTTTCCAGGAGTTCACCCCAGGACACGACGAACTTGTCCAGGCCCTCAGTCTCCAGAAGGCCAACGACGTCGTTGTAATCGATGCCGGCACGGTCCAGGTCGTCCATCACAGCGGCCGATTCGGTGTAGGTCCCAGTGATGGTGTCTCCGGTGATGACCCCATGGTCGGCAGTAGCTTCGAGGGTTTTCTCCGGCATGGTGTTCACGACTCCCGGAGCCACGAGCTCGGTGACGTAGAGGGTGTCCGGGAGGTTCGGATCCTTGACCCCGGTGGACGCCCACAGGGGGCGCTGCGGCCGGGCTCCGGCGGCTGCCAGCACCTGCCAGCGCTCCGTGGCGAACTGCTCTTCCCAGACCTGGTAGGCCAGGCGTGCGTTCGCGAGCCCTGCCTTGCCCTTCAGCGCCTTGGCTTCGTCGGTGCCGACAGCGTCGAGCCGCTTGTCGATCTCGGTATCCACGCGGGAGACAAAGAAGGAAGCCACGGAATGGATGGTGGAGAGATCGTGGCCGTTTTCCCGGGCCTGCTCGATTCCGGCCATGTACGCGTTGATGACCTCGCGGTAGCGCTGGAGCGAGAAGATCAGGGTGACATTGACGCTGATGCCGGCAGCGATTACTGCAGTGATGGCCGGGAGGCCTTCAGGCGTCGCCGGGATCTTGATCAGGACATTGCTGCGGCCGACCTTGTCGAAGAGTTCCTTGGCCTCGTTGATGGTTCCCTGCGTGTCGCGGGAGAGGCGGGGATCCACCTCGATGGACACGCGGCCGTCAACGCCGTCGGTCGCTGCTGCGACGGGAGCAAAGACATCACACGCCTGCAGTACGTCGTCGGTGGTGATCTCAAAGACCGCCTTGTCAACGGTGGCTCCGCTGGCCGCAAGCTGCTGGACCTGTGCCGCATAGGACTCGCCGTTGGCCAGTGCGGCCGCGAAGATGCTCGGGTTCGTGGTGACACCGACGACGTTGCGGGAGGCAATGAGGTCCTTCAGTGATCCGGAGGTGATCCGCTCACGTGAAAGATCATCAAGCCAGATGGATACTCCGGCGTCGGACAGTGCTGCTGTGGGGCTGGAAGTCATAGGGATACTCCTTTTTCCGTTTACTTCTGGTCGCCGGTCTCGGTGGAGGCGGCGCCCGAAGGTGCGGCAGGGGTGCCGGCAGGTGCGGCGTCCTGTCCGTGGACCGCTGCGAGGGAATCCCTGGCAGCCTGGGCTACAGCGTCGGCGGTGATGCCGAACTCGTTGAACAGCGTCTTATAGTCGGCAGAGGCACCGAAGTGCTCCAGCGAAACCATGCGTCCGTCGTCGCCGACAAACTCGCGCCAGCCCTGGGCGATCCCCGCTTCAACGGAGACGCGCGCCTTCACGGAGCGGGGAAGGACGGCTTCGCGGTAGTCAGCGTCCTGGCGGTTGAACCACTCGACGCTGGGCATGGAGACAACCCGCGCAGCGATGCCTTCTGCGGCCAGCGCCTCGCGGGCGGCCACGGCCAGCTGAACCTCCGAACCGGTGCCGATCAGCACTACGTCGGGAGTGACGGTTTCCCCGTCCCGCACCGCTTCCGCGAGGACGTAACCGCCTCGCGCTGCGCCGTTGGCTGAACCGAAGGACGCGGCGTCGGCTGCGCCGGTGCCCCGCTCCCACGTGGGGACATTCTGGCGGGTCAGGACGATGCCGGCCGGGTTTTCCGTGTTCTCCAGGATGGTGCGCCAGGCAACGGCGACCTCATTGGCATCCGCGGGACGGACGACGTCGAGTCCCGGGATGGCGCGGAGGGATGCCAGCTGCTCAACGGGCTGGTGTGTGGGACCGTCTTCACCCAGGCCGATCGAGTCATGCGTCCAGACATAGATGGAGGGAACGCCCATGAGCGCGCCGAGCCGAATGGCGGGCCGCTGGTAATCACTGAAGATCAGGAACGTGCCGGAGAAGGCACGCGTGTTGCTGGACATGGTGATGCCGTTGACGATCGCGGCTGCGGCATGTTCACGGATGCCGAAGTGCAGTACGCGTCCGTACGGGCCGCCGGACCAGGTACCGGTCTGCTTTGACGCGGGAATGAAGGACGGAGCACCTTCGATCGTCGTGTTGTTCGATTCGGCGAGGTCCGCCGACCCGCCCCACAGCTCGGGGAGGACCGGGCCAATGGCGCTGAGCACCTTGCCGGAAGCCGCACGGGTGGACACATCCTTGCCTGCTTCGAAGACGGGCAGGCTCTCTTCCCAGCCCTCGGGCAGCGTTCCGGCCTGGATGCGTTCCAGGAGCTTGGCGCCCTCCGGATTGCCCTGGCGCCAGGCTGCGAAGGAATCGTTCCAGAGAGCGTGTTCCTTCGCGCCGCGGGAAACAGCCGCGCGGGAATGCTCCAGGACCTCGTCTGCAACCTCAAACGTCTGCTCGGGGTCGAAGCCCAGCGTTTCCTTCAGGGCTGCGACTTCGTCCTTGCCGAGGGCGGAACCGTGGATCTTGCCGGTGTTCTGCTTGTTCGGCGCCGGCCAGCCAATGATGGTGCGCAGCGAAATGATGGATGGACGTCCGGTTTCCGCCTTGGCGGCTACCAGCGCGTTGTAAAGGCCCTCGACGTCTTCCTTGTACTCCCCGCCCGCAGTCCAGTCCACCCGCTGGGTGTGCCAGCCGTAGGCTGCGTAGCGCGCCAGGACGTCCTCGGTGAAGGCGATGTCGGTGTCATCTTCGATGGAGATGTGGTTCTCGTCGTAGATCACCACGAGGTTCCCGAGTTCCTGGTGTCCGGCAAGGGAGGAAGCCTCGGAGGTGACGCCTTCCTGCAGGTCGCCGTCGGAGGCAATGACCCAGATGGTGTGGTCAAACGGGCTGGTGCCCGCCGGGGCCTCGGCGTCGAACATTCCCCGCAGGCGGCGCTGCGCATAGGCGAAGCCAACTGCGGATGCCAGCCCCTGGCCCAGCGGGCCGGTGGTGATTTCGACGCCGTCGGTGTGGCGGTACTCGGGGTGCCCCGGGGTCTTCGATCCCCAGGTGCGCAGCGACTTGAGGTCATCCAGTTCCAGGCCGTACCCGGAAAGGAACAGCTGGATGTAGAGGGTGAGCGAGGTGTGCCCGGGGGAGAGGACAAACCGGTCACGGCCCAGCCAATGGGGATCTGCCGGATCGTGGCGCATCAGTTTCTGGAAGAGCAGATAGGCGGCAGGAGCCAGGCTCATGGCGGTCCCGGGGTGTCCGTTGCCAACCTTCTCGACGGCGTCAGCTGCCAGCACGCGGATAGTATCCACTGCCTTGCTGTCGGTCTCGGTCCAGGTCAGGTTCTGCTCTTCCAAATGTGGCACGTTTACCGGGCCCCTCTCTGCTGCGGATGACCGGTGCCCCTGGCACCGGAAGCGGCGTCTGCCGCTCCAAACCGGATGTTGCGCTGAATCGTTGCCGGACAGCTGCACTGTTCAGCCCGGTCCGGCGGCTCGTAAAGTTTCGCCGGACCCGCTGGTTGCACACTGCGCACAGCACTTTTCAGTGCGGAGGCGGTGTCCGTTCCAACCTTATCCCGAAGGCCGTGCCAATGGGCGTATCGTGTCGGGCAAACCCGTGACGGGGGGTACCGTTCTGCTGCACTGCCGGGCACCGCGGGCGGAAGGGTACTTGTGCTTCGTTTTCTACAGGGGATAGAGGTTATGATGAACTCGGACTTTTCCAGCCCAGACAGGACTAAGTGATCGTTTCGTGAGTACGCAGCATGCCCCCGCCGAGGTTCCGGTCTACGCCGGAAAAATGAGCGTGGGACGTAAGCTACGGGCCTACGTGGCGCTGACGAAGCCGCGCGTCATTGAACTCCTGCTCGTGACGACCCTTCCCACCATGTTCTTTGCGCAGGGTGGCGTTCCCCCCGTCTGGCTGATGGTCTCGACGATGGTTGGCGGCGCCCTGGCGGCAGCCAGCGCGGGAGTCTTCAACTGCTACATCGACCGGGACATGGACCGGCTCATGCGCCGCACTGAGAAGCGGCCCCTCGTGACCGGTGAGGTCAGCCCCCGTGAGGCACTCGTCTTCGGCTGGGTGCTTGGCATCATCTCCATCGCCCTGCTCTGGTTTGGCGCCAACCCGCTCACGGGCCTGCTCGGCCTGGGAGCGATCCTGCTCTACGTCGTCTTCTACACGCTGATCCTCAAGCGCCGCACCACGCAGAACATTGTCTGGGGCGGAGCGGCCGGCTGCATGCCGGTACTGATTGCCTGGGCCGCCGTGACCAACACAGTGGAATGGCCGGCCGTCATCCTGTTTATGGTCATCTTCCTGTGGACGCCGCCGCACTACTGGCCCCTGTCCATGAAGTACGGGGAGGACTACCGCAACGCGTCCGTGCCGATGCTCGGCGCCGTGGCGGGGGCCAAGCTTGTCTCCGTTCAGGTTGTGCTCTATGCCTACGCCACCGTGGTCTGCTCCCTGCTGCTGATTCCGGTTGGCGGAGCCGGCTGGGTCTACACCGCCGGTGCCGTCCTTGGCGGCGGCTGGTTCCTGGCCGAAACCCATCGCCTGCACTCCCTTGCCCAGCGCGGGGACGTGACGGACAAGTCGGCCATGAAGGTCTTCCACGGCTCGATCAGCTACCTGACCATCCTCTTCCTGGCCCTGGCTATCGACCCCTTCGTCGGCGGCCCGCTCTTCTAGGCCTTCAGGGGGTCAACGGCACTCCGTTCCGCCGGGCGCCCTGCCCGTTCTGCCTCTCTAGCCGTCCGGCCCCTGCCGGTTCTGCTTTCTCCAGCGGCCCGGCCTCTGCCGTGCTCTCCAGCCTGCCCATCTATGTCTGCCTGCCCCGTCATTGCCTGCGTTGATGCGCCCAGCCTCTGGCAGCGAGCAGTGCGCTCGGACTGCGCATCCGCCGTCGTGCATTCCGTTCCAACAGCACACGCAACAAGGGCCGGACCGCACTGACGTGCAGTCCTGCCCTTGTGAAGATTCTGCTGTGCGGGTTTCGCGCAGGCACTGGTTAACCAGTGCACGGAAACCGCCTGGTTAGCGGACTGGAACGGCAGTCTTGGCCCGCTGTTCCGGAACCTTACGGGAGAACCCGGTGTAGAACACCTGTGCGGCAGCGGCCGTCATCAGCGACGCCCCCAGCATATGCAGTGCCACCAGGGCGATAGGCAGAGCCAGGAAGTGCTGCGCGTAGCCGATGACTGCCTGGGCCAGCACGACGGCGGTGAACAGCAGCAGGGAGCGCCTGAGCCGGACATCCACCGTGCGGCGGTAGACGAGGTACAGCGCGACAATCAGCGTGAAGACCAGCAGGTAGACGGGGACGACGTGGATCCGGGTCATCAGGTCCGGGTCCAGGTTGTTGCGCGCTGCGCCGTGGTCTCCCGCATGCGGGCCGGCGCCGGTGACGATCACGCCCAGGACCACGGTAATGGCCGACAGCACTGCGATGGCCCAGACCACGGGACGCAGGGTCCGTCCCGCCAGCGGCTCGTGCCGCTCCGCGAGCTGGCCGGGACTCAGCCATGCCCGGTTCACCAGGACAACCGCCACGGCGATGATGATCATCGACACGATAAAGTGCAGGCCCACTACCCACGGGTTCAGGCCGGTCCAGACCGTAATTCCACCGATAAACGCCTGGGCCGGGATGCCGGCCAGAGCAGCGACCGAGAGCCACATCAGGTCCGGGCGCGCAGAACGGCCCTTCCAGACAGACGCCAGCATGCCAAAGGCAATGGCGGTGAGCACGAACGTCAGCAGCCGGTTGCCGAACTCGATCACACCGTGGATGCCCATTTCCGGCGTCGCGACCAGCGAATCGGCAGTGCAGAGAGGCCATTCAGGGCAGCCCAGCCCTGAAGCGGTCAGCCGGACGGCGCCGCCGGTCACGACGATGCCGATGTTGGCCACCAGGGTGGCGACCGCCAGGGAACGGACCAGGCGGCTCGTCGCGGGCCCGGCAGCCGGTTCGGCAGCACTCGCAGCGGACGTGGGGGCGGGGGTGTTCGGCACGGGTACTAACTCCATTTGAACCAGCGGACGGCGGCAAGACCGCCCAGGATTGTCCACGCCAGCAGGATGAGCGTGGCGGGAAGGTTGAACTGGGCTTCCAGAAGAGCCGACCTCAGGACATCCCCGAGGGCGGCTGAAGGCAGTGCCTGGATCCAGGGTTGCAGATCGGCAGGGAGGCTGGCAGCCGGAATGATGATGCCGCCGATTCCTGCGAGCAGGATCCAGAGCAGGTTGGTGATGGCCAGCGTGGCCTCGGGCCGCACGGTTCCGGCCACCAGCAGTCCCAGGGAGGTGAAGGCCACGGCTCCCAGGACCAGCAGGGCGAGTGCCAGCGGGATCCCCGGCAGCGAGGGCTGCCAGCCCATGAACAGGGCGACGACGGTGACCAGCACGGCCTGGATGGCGAGCACCGACAGGACCGCAATGATCTTGCCTGCGATCAGGCCGGCACGGCCCAGGGGAGTGGTGGAGAGATACCTCAGGACTCCATAGCGGCGGTCGAACCCGGTGGCGATGCCCTGGCCGGTGAACGCCGTCGACATGGCGCACAGCGCGAGTACCCCGGGAACAGCGGTGTTAACCCGGGACGGTCCGTACGCATCCAGAAGGGGCGTGACGCTGAGTGCAATGAGGCCAAGCAAGGGGAGCACGACGGCGAGGATCAGCTGCTCGCCGTTGCGCAGCATGGTTTCGGCCTCATATTTGCCTTGGTTGAGGACCCGGACCGGCAGGGAAGCTGGTGCGCTCATCGGATTTCCCTTCCGGAAAGTTCGAGGAAAACGTCCTCAAGCGTGCGGGAAGCCATGTGGATGCTGTCCGGCAGGATCCCCGCGTCATTCCACCATGCGGCCAGGTTGACCAGGTCGGCGGGCGCGAAGATCCCCCGCAGTGCGTACCTTCCGGGGGCTTCCTCCGTCAGGACCAGATGATCCAGGGCCGGCACTGAAAGGTTGAGGCCGGCGGGTGCGGCGAAGGTCATTTCCCGGCCGGCCGCATGGTCGGCAGTTCGGGCGGTCAGTTCGGCAACGGTGCCCTGGGCGACCGTGCGTCCGGCATCGATGATGTAGACGTAGTCGGCGAGCTTCTGGGCGTCGTCCAGCAGATGGGTCGTCAGGATGATCCCCAGGCCCTCGTCCCGCAGTTCCTGGATGAGCTCAAAGACGATCTGACGTGACTGCGGGTCAAGCCCGGCACTCGGTTCGTCGAGGAAAAGGACTTCTGGGTTTCCCACCAGTGCTGCGGCAAGGGCCACGCGCTGGCGCTGCCCGCCTGAAAGCCGGCGGATACCGGTCTTTGCGAAACTCCCGATACCCAGGCGGTCCACCAGCGAGTCGACATCGCGGGGATCGGCATACATGCTGGCGATATGGCGCAGCAGGGCCACCGGCCGGGCCGACGGCGGAAGGCCGCCGTCCTGGAGCATCACTCCGGCCCGCGCACGAAGGTCCGCTCCGGCCCCGTAGGGGGCCTGGCCCAGCAGCCTGACCTCACCGCCGTCGATGGGCTGCAGGCCCTGGGCACATTCAAGGGTCGTCGTCTTTCCGGCACCGTTCGCTCCCAGTAGGGCCGTGACCTGTCCCCGCCGTGCGGTGAAGTCCACGCCGGCAAGGACGCGGATCATTTTGCCGTCGAGACCGGGAACGGGACCGCAGTCCCGGATCAGGCCGGTGATAGTCAGGCAGGGGTCGTCGTTAGGCACGCCCATATTCTACGTTAGGTAGTAGTTCCTCCCCGCCCTTTGCTCCCGGGCGGGCCTCCCGCGGGGAAGCCTCGCCTTAGTAGCCCTGAGGAATGGATTAGGTCATGATTGTGTTGTGTATTCTGTGAAGAGTTCAGCGACGCCGGAACCGCCGGTGCCAGCCAAAGAGTCGGAAGAGCGCACCCGGGACCGCGTCCTGGGCGCGGTGCTTGAACATGGCCCCGTCAGCGCTGCCGAGCTCGGCGAGCGGCTGGGTTTCACACCCGCAGCAGTCCGGCGGCACCTCGATGCACTGGAGCGGCAGGGACTGATCGAAGTCAAACGCGTCTCCGCTCCCGGCGCCGGTGCCGGGCGTCCCGCGCGGCGCTACGTCGTTTCCCAGCAGGGACAGTCCTACCTCGGCAATGACTACCTCACCATTGCCACTGAGGCCCTCCGCGCGCTGGGCCAGGCTGCCGGGCCGGAAGCCATTGAGGCCTTTGCCGCCGCTCGCTTTGCGAAGATGGAGGAAAGGTACCGCCCGGTTATTGAGGCCGCCGGCGAGGCCGTCGAGGACAGGGCGCAGGCCCTGGCCTCTGAACTCACGAAGGACGGCTTTGTGGGTTCGACGACCATGA
This sequence comes from Arthrobacter sp. 7Tela_A1, assembly GCF_049311065.1. NCBI lineage: Bacteria > Bacillati > Actinomycetota > Actinomycetes > Micrococcales > Micrococcaceae > Arthrobacter > Arthrobacter sp. 7Tela_A1. Next base: position 77,890 of record NZ_JAXIOO010000013.1, read on the forward strand.
TCGGCACCAGCCGGACGCCCAGCACGCTGCTGAGCATCCAGCTGTGCCAGGGGCACTGCCCCATCCAGGCGCTGGCCAGCGCCTATCCCGTCTTCTGTGACAAGGAGACCGAAGTTTTCTCGCGGCTGCTGGGAGTGGATGTGCGCAGGCTCTCCACACTGTCCCGCGGCGGGCACGTTTGTACGACCCACATACCCGTGGGCCGTTCCTCGACTGCGCCCCACCAGCCGGTGGGATCCGCAACAACCCAGTCCACATCCACTCATCAGCAAGAAAGGCCGTGATGACGGATCAAGTAACCCGGAAGGCCGAGGCACCGCAGGTGCCCGACTCCGTGATTTCAGACATTCTGGAAAAGAACCCCGAACTCGAGGGCATTGGTACCTACGAGTACGGCTGGGCCGACTCAGATGTCGCCGGGTCCAACGCCCGCCGCGGCCTCTCTGAAGAGGTAGTCCGTGACATTTCGGCGAAGAAGAACGAACCGGAATGGATGCTGGACCTGCGCTTGAAGGGCCTGAAGTACTTTGACCGCAAGCCCATGCCCACCTGGGGTGCAGACCTCTCCGGCATCGACTTCGACAACATCAAGTACTTCGTGCGCTCCACCGAGAAGCAGGCCAACACGTGGGAAGACCTGCCCGAGGACATCCGCAACACGTATGAGAAGCTCGGCATTCCCGAAGCTGAGCGCGGCCGCCTGGTTTCCGGCGTCGCTGCCCAGTACGAGTCCGAGGTTGTCTACCACCAGCTCCGTGAGGACCTGGAACGCCAGGGCGTCATCTTCCTGGACACCGACACCGCACTGAAGGAACACCCGGAGATCTTCCAGGAGTACTTCGGCACCGTCATCCCCGTGGGCGACAACAAGTTCGGTTCGCTGAACACTGCCGTATGGTCCGGCGGCTCCTTCGTGTACGTCCCCAAGGGCGTCCACGTCGAGATCCCGCTGCAGGCCTACTTCCGCATCAACACGGAAAACATGGGCCAGTTCGAGCGCACGCTGATCATCGCCGATGAGGACTCCTACGTCCACTACATCGAAGGCTGCACCGCGCCGATCTACACCTCGGACTCGCTGCACTCCGCCGTTGTGGAAATCATCGTGAAGAAGGGCGCCCGCGTCCGCTACACGACCATCCAGAACTGGTCCAACAACGTGTACAACCTGGTGACCAAGCGCGCCATCGCCCACGAAGGCGCCACCATGGAGTGGATCGACGGCAACATCGGTTCCAAGGTGACCATGAAGTACCCGGCTGTCTACCTGGTTGGCGAGCACGCCAAGGGTGAGACCCTGTCCATCGCCTTCGCCGGCGAAGGACAGCACCAGGACACGGGCTCGAAGATGGTCCACATCGCACCGAACACCAAGAGCTCGATCATCTCCAAGTCAGTCGCCCGCGGCGGCGGCCGTGCCGCCTACCGTGGCCTGGTCCAGGTCCGTGAAGGCGCCAAGAACTCCGCCAACACCGTGCGCTGCGACGCGCTGCTGGTGGACACGATTTCCCGCTCGGACACGTATCCGTACGTGGACATCCGCGAAGACGACGTCACCATGGGCCATGAAGCCACGGTTTCGCGCGTCAGCGAGGAACAGCTGTTCTACCTCATGTCCCGCGGCCTTCCCGAGGACGAGGCCATGGCCATGATCGTGCGCGGCTTCATCGAGCCGATCGCGCGCGAACTGCCGATGGAATACGCCCTTGAACTCAACCGCCTCATTGAACTCCAGATGGAAGGAGCCGTCGGTTAATGTCGAAGCTTAATGACACCGTGGTAAACGCGGCTGAAAACGTAGTCGAGACCGTGGCTGAAAAGGTCAGCAGCGCAGTGGAAGGCGTCAAGGCACGCATCGGAGCTCCTTCCGGAGACCGCCGTGTCCGCATTGACGGCTTCACCGAGGAAGGCGAAAACCTTTCCCCGCTGAACGAGTCTTCTCCGGTCCTGGGCGGCGACAGCAGCAAGTCCCACAGCCACGGCGCCGGTGCAGGCATTCCCGACAGCTCCCGCGCGGGACGCCTGACGTCCTTCAACCGGGCGGACTTCGGCAAGCTCACCGGCCGTGAAGAGGACTGGCGGTTCACGCCGCTCAAGCGCCTGCGCGGCCTGCACACCGAAGAACTGACCGGCACCGCACCCGAGGTCGCCGTCGTCGCCCCTGAAGGCGTCACGGTAGCCGGAATCGGCCGCGATGATTCCCGGATCGGAACCGCAGGCATCCCCGAGGACCTGGTTGCAGCTGCGGCCTGGGAAGCCTTCACCGAAGCCACCCTGGTCAGCATTCCCAAGGACACCCAGGCTGAGGGCACCGTGACGCTGTCCATCACGGGCGCCGGCACGGATCCCGCGGCGCAGCACATCCTGATCGAGGCCGGTGCCTTCTCCAAGGCCGTCGTCGTCCTGGACCACAAGGGTTCGGCCACGCTGTCCCAGAACGTGGAAATCCTCGTCGGCGACGGCGCGGAACTGACGGTCATCTCGGTCCAGGACTGGGACGACGACGCCGTCCACGCTTCTGCGCAGTACGCCCGCATTGGCCGCGACGCACGTTTCAAGCACGTCGTCGTCAGCCTTGGAGGCGACCTGGTGCGCGTCACACCGTCCTCCAAGTTCACCGCCACCGGCGGTGACGTTGAAATGTTCGGCCTGTACTACGCGGACGCCGGCCAGCACCTGGAACAGCGGCTCTTCGTGGACCACGCAGTTCCGAACTGCAAGTCCCGGGTCATGTACAAGGGCGCACTGCAGGGCAAGGACGCACACACCGTCTGGGTTGGCGACGTGCTGATCCGCAAGGAAGCCGAAGGAACCGACACCTACGAGGTGAACCGGAACCTGCTGCTCACCGACGGCGGCCGCGCCGACTCCGTGCCCAACCTTGAAATCGAGACCGGCCTCATCGAAGGCGCAGGCCATGCCAGCGCCACTGGCCGGTTCGATGACGAGCACCTGTTCTACCTGATGGCCCGCGGCATCCCCGAGGACGTTGCACGCCGCCTTGTGGTGCGCGGCTTCCTGAATGAAATCATCCAGCAGATCAAGGTTCCGGAACTGGAAGAGCGCCTGACCGCCGCCGTCGAGCGAGAGCTCGCCGTCGTCGAGGCCTAAGCCCTCCTTCCTCCCAAACCTGCAGACCGCACCGCACGCGTGCAAAGAGAAAGCGAAACTACGCATGTCCACTCTTGAAATCAAGGACCTTCACGTCAGCATTGAGACCGAACAGGGTGTCAAGAAGCAGATCCTGAAGGGCGTCAGCCTGACCATCAATACCGGTGAGACCCACGCCATCATGGGCCCCAACGGCTCCGGCAAGTCCACGCTGGCTTCCACCATCGCCGGCCACCCGCGCTACATCGTCGACAGCGGTTCCATCACCCTGGACGGCGAAGACGTCCTGGCGATGAGCGTTGACGAGCGCGCCCGTGCGGGCCTCTTCCTGGCCATGCAGTACCCGGTCGAGGTTCCGGGTGTCACCATGACCAACTTCCTCCGCACGGCCAAGACCGCGATCGACGGCGAAGCACCGTCCTTGCGGCACTGGACCAAGGACGTCAAGAACGCCATGTCCCAGCTGCGCATTGACGCCGACTTCGCCCAGCGCAACGTCAACGAAGGCTTCTCCGGCGGCGAGAAGAAGCGTGTGGAGATTCTCCAGCTCGAGCTCTTCCACCCGAAGTTCGCGATCCTCGACGAGACCGACTCCGGCCTGGACGTGGATGCGCTCAAGGTTGTTTCCGAAGGCGTCAACCGGGAGCATGCCGAAGGAAACATGGGTACGCTGCTGATTACGCACTACACGCGGATCCTGCGCTACATCAAGCCGGACCACGTCCACGTCTTCGTTGACGGACGCATCGCAGAGCAGGGCGGCCCCGAACTCGCCGACCGCCTTGAAGAAGAAGGCTACGACCGGTTCGCCAAGACCGGCGCAGTGAGCGCCTGAGCCTGAGCGCAACGCCGGAAGGAGAAGGAGCACACTATGACTGACGCGAATCTGGCCCAGACATCCCTTGAGGATGTCGAAGAGGCCCTGAAAGACGTTATCGATCCCGAACTGGGTGTGAACATCGTTGACCTGGGCCTGCTGTACGGACTCAAGTACGCCGAAGACGGCGCCCTTCTCATCGACATGACGCTCACGACTGCGGCCTGCCCGCTGACCGACGTCCTCGAAGAGCAGACCGCCAAGGCGCTTGAGGGTGTCGTGGACGAGTTCCGGCTGAACTGGGTCTGGATGCCGCCGTGGGGTCCGGAAAAGATCACGGACGACGGACGTGACCAGATGCGGGCCCTCGGCTTCAACATCTAGGCACTGACCTGCACTAAGGGCGGGCACCGGAAACGGTGCCCGCCCTTAGCGTTCCCGCTCCGGCCCGGGCTCGCCAATGCCGCGGGCGGCGAGGGCATCTCCGGTCTGCTGGGCGTAGGCGACGGCGCGGATCACGACAGGCACCGCCAGGGCCCGGGGGTTGCGTTCCAGGCCCCGGGCCTTCGCGGAGTCCCGCACATCGGCGGCCGAGCCCAGCAGGTACGGAATGCTGCGGAGCATCAGCGCCAGGGCCAGGCCAAACCGTTCCGGGTCAGCTCCAAGAACCCGGAGGGGACGCGCCAAGGCAACAGCGCCGTCGAGCAGCTGCTGTACGGGCACTGTGAGGAGCAGGAGGCGTGCTGCCGCCACGCAGACGGCGATGTTGCCTGCCACGGTCACGGCAGCCGACGGACCCGCAGACCACCACTGGAATCCGCCGATCAGCAGCAGCACCGGCCACATCAGCTTCAGCGGGCGCGCCAGTTCACCCGGCAGGCGCGCGGCCGCGTATGCCGCAGCCGTCAGCAGGGCCGCCGCTGCGGTGGCCAGCGGGTGCGCCAGCACCAGCGTGGTAATCGAAGCCGCGGCAACGGCAGCAGCCTTCACTGCCAACGGTGCCTTGTGGACCACACTGTTCCCGGGCCGGTAGACGCCGAGATGCCCGCTGTTCCTCACGGGCGCATCCTGTCAGCGGGCTCGGCGGGCACAGTAGGGTTAATGGGCCCAGGATCCCGGGCCGCCGCCAGCCGGTAGGCGGCGATGGCTTCCTCGGCCGGTCCGTCGAAGGCGATGCCGCCGTTCTCAACCACCAGGACCCGCTCGGCATCGGCGGCAAACTCAAGGTCATGCGTGGTGTAGATGACCTGTTGGGGGAGTGCTGCCAGGATGGAGCGCAGCCGGGCCGTGTTCCGCAGATCCAGCAGGGTGCTCGGCTCATCAGCCACGAGGACGGCCGGGTCCGTGGCCAGCACCGCCGCCAGGGCCATCAGCTGGCGTTCCCCGCCCGAGAGGTCATAGATACTGCGGTCCGCCAAGGCCAGGAGTCCGAAACGCCGGAGGACCTGCTCGGCCGCCCCGCGGCGCTCCCGCGCGTTCCGGACGCTGCGCCGGAGCGAAAGTTCGACGTCGTCCCGTCCCGTTGGCATGACCAGCTGCGAGAGCGGATCCGTGAAGACAAACCCCACGCGGCGGCGTACCAGCGCGCCCTGGCGGACCGTATCTGCGCCGTCGACGCTGACGCTCCCGGTGGAGGGGAGCAGCAGCCCGTTGATCAGCCGCAGGAGGGTGGACTTGCCTGACCCGTTGGCGCCGATGACCGCAATCCTGCGCTCCGGCAATTCGACTGAAACCGGACGCAGGATCGTCCGGCCGCCGGAACCTGCATCCGGGGCCTGTACCGACGCAGCGGAGAACCTGATCACCATCAGCGGTGTGCGTTCCTGGTCCCGGGCACCAGGCGCGGGAACGCAGCGAAGACACTCACGGCGGCCGCAGCAGCCGCCAGGTTCTTGATCACGTCTCCGGGCCAGAAGGCCATGTCTGCTGCCAAAGCGGCCGGGAAGGAGAGCTTGGCGTTGAGCATCACGCCGGCGATGCCCAGGGGATGGAGAATGAACAAACTCGTTCCCAGTCCCACCGCGAAGAGCACCGCAAAGCGCGCCCGCCGGATCCGGGCCAGCAGCACGCGCACCAGCAGGCCTGCGACCAGTGCCGCCAGGGGGAAAGCCAGCAGGAAACCGGCCGATGGTCCGGCCAGGACTCCGATGCCGGAACTGAACCCGCTGAAGACAGGAAGGCCCGCCAGTCCGGCGAGCACATAAAGGCCTGCCGCAGCACCCCCGCGGGCCGGTCCGAGCACCATGCCCGTGAGGATGACTGCCAGCGTCTGCAGGGTGACCGGCACGCCAGCGGCAAGGGGAATCCCGGGAATGAGCGAGAACGCCGCGATCAGGGCCGCGAACACCGCGATATAGGAGAGATCCACAGCACCCCACCCCCTCCGAGATGGCAGAAACTGCCCGTAAGAGGCCTCATTCGAGCCGTTTCTGCCATCTCGATGGGAGGAGACCCCGAGGGAGGTGTCCGGGTCGGGCGAAGCTGTCGCGGACACAGCAGTTTCGGGCACAGCAGGTTCGGGCAGTGCAGGTTCGGGCACAGCAGGCATTCGGGCTCGTTTCGTGGTTCCTGCAGGATTCGGTTCATGGCCCTGGGAGATTGGGCCCGGTGGATCCGAGACTAGCCCCGCACCAGGGTGCCCGCCGTTGTCGGGTTCCTACAAACTCCGGCTTTACCGGTAGACTTGGAAGGCTGCCTTCGCAGACTCCGCGTACCACGCGCTTCAATCCATTTCCTTCGAAAGGTCCCCCCTTAGTGATTGCCGTATCTGAACTCGAGCTTCGTGCCGGTGCACGCCTGCTCATGGAAGCGGTCTCATTCCGTGTGGACAAGGGAGACAAGATTGGGCTGGTGGGCCGCAACGGCGCCGGCAAGACGACGCTGACCAAGGTCCTTGCGGGTGAGACCCTGCCTGCTGCCGGCCACATCAAGCGCACCGGGGACATCGGCTACCTGCCGCAGGACCCCAGGACCCCCGACATGGAGCAGCTGGGCCGGGACCGCATCCTCTCCGCCCGCGGCCTGGACAAGGTCATGACCGCGCTGAAGAAGTGCCAGGACGAGATGGCCAGTGACGATCCCAAGGTTTCCCAGAAGGCAATGAACCGCTATGACCGGCTGGAGGCTGAGTTTCTCTCCGCCGGCGGCTACGCGGCCGAGTCCGAAGCGGCAACGATCTGCGCGAATCTCGCGCTCCCGGACCGCTTGTTGAACCAGCCGCTGAAGACGCTGTCCGGCGGCCAGCGGCGCCGCGTCGAACTGGCCCGCATCCTGTATTCCGACGCCGAGACGATGCTCCTGGACGAACCCACCAACCACCTCGACGCCGACTCGATCGCCTGGCTGCGCGAATTCCTCAAGAACCACACCGGCGGCCTGATCGTCATCAGCCACGACACCGGACTGCTTGAAGCCACCGTCAACAAGGTCTTCAGCCTCGACGCCAACCGCGCCACCATCGACATCTACAACATGGACTGGAAGCGCTACAAGGTCCAGCGCGAGACCGATGAGCGCGCCCGCAAGCGGGAACGCGCCAACACCGAGAAGAAGGCCAGCGTCCTGCTCGCCCAGGCCAACAAGATGAAGGCCCGCGCATCGGGCGCCTCCGCCGCTCAGAGCATGCTCAAGCGTGTCGACCGGCTTATGGGAGGGCTCGACGCCGTCCGCGCTTCCGACCGCGTGGCTGCCCTCCGGTTCCCGGATCCCGCACCCTGCGGCAAGACTCCGATGATGGCCGAAGGGCTCAGCAAGAGCTACGGCTCGCTGGAAATCTTCACCGACGTCGACCTCGCAATCGACCGCGGTTCAAAGGTGGTCATCCTGGGGCTGAACGGTGCCGGCAAGACCACTCTGCTGCGGATGCTCGCCGGCGTGGATACCCCGGACACCGGCCGCATCATTCCCGGCCACGGACTGAAGGTCGGCTACTACGCCCAGGAGCACGAGACCCTGGACACCGAACGCACCGTCCTGGAGAACATGCGCTCCGCAGCACCGGACATGGACGACGCCGAGGTCCGCAGCGTGCTCGGCTCCTTCATGTTCAGCGGCGATGACGTGGACAAGCCTGCCGGAGTCCTCTCCGGCGGTGAAAAGACCCGCCTGGCGCTGGCCACGATCGTTGCCTCGTCAGCGAACGTCCTGCTCCTGGACGAACCGACCAACAACCTTGACCCGGCCTCCCGCGCCGAAATCCTGGGCGCCCTGAGTACCTACTCCGGTGCCGTCGTCATGGTCAGCCACGACGAGGGTGCGGTCGCAGCGCTGAATCCCGAACGCGTGGTGCTGCTGCCGGACGGCGACGAGGACCACTGGAACGAGGGCTACTTGGAGCTCGTCACCCTGGCCTAGTCCGCCGGACCCTGCGCTAAGCGAAAGGGGGCCCGCGGGCCCCCCGGGGGGGCGCCGGCCCGTGGCGGGTTACCGGGGGGGGCCCCCCCCCGGGGG
>NZ_JAXIOO010000014.1:0-85579 GCF_049311065.1 Arthrobacter sp. 7Tela_A1
GGCGGGGGGGGGGGGGGGGGGGGGGGGGGGGGGCGCGTCCCCGGCGCGGCGGGGGGGGCCCGCGGCGGCAAGGCCGCCAAGCGCGAGGCTGGCATCCGCCCCTGCGGCCAGGCCCATAAGGAGGATGAATCCCCCGGCGGACACAAGCAGGACGGTCCTGAGAGGTAAGGGCAGGGCCGGCCGGGCTTCGCCGGCGAGGGCGCCCGCGGTGAAGAGTGCCAGCAGCAGGCCAGCCGCCAGGATGGGCAGGGGTGCCTCCGGAAGCACTCCCCTGCCGCTGAAAGGCACGAGTTCTGTCAGGGCCAGCGGCAGGGCGCCGAGGGCAGCTGCTGCCGGATACAGCACTCCCGCCCGGCGGCAGCGGAGGAAGCCGGAGACGCCGACGGCGATCATCAGGAGCAGGAACGCGGCGACCACGTCCCGCTGCATCCGGTCCGCCACCAGCGCCGTGTATCCCACGGGTGCCAGGGACAGGAAGGCGAGGCTCGTCCACAGGGCAGCAGTGTGCAGGCCAACCCCTGCCAGCCGCGGTTCGAGAACTGTCCGCAGGATTTGGGCTGCGGCAAGGGCAGCCGCACCCGAGGCGAAGAGGCCGTGGACGTCCGCGCCGGCGTCGGCTGCCACCAGGACCGCGAGAACCGCGGTGAGCAGCTGAACGGCCAGGAGGTACCGTCCCCTGTTCGTGTGGTCCTTTCGTGCAGCCAGGTACGAGGAGTAGCCAAGGGCAGCGCCGACCAGCAGTTCGTAGCCGCGCAGCCCCAGCAGGCCTGTGCCGGTGACGCCGGCTCCTGCGAAGCCGGCCACGGCCAGTGCCTCCCAGCGCCCCGGCCGCAGCAGCAGCGACACCGCTGCATTAATGCCGAGCGCGGTCCAGAGGACGGCGATACCCCAGACGGCCTCCTGCTCGCCGGCCAGCCGGATCGCGGGGACTGCGAGCAGTGCGCCTGCTGCGGCCGCTATGACCAGTTCGGCAGAGTGCGGCAGCGCCCGGCTGTTCCGGATCCTGACGGCTGCGTCCAGCTGGGTCAGCATGAACACGGCAGCGGCGGCAAGGATCATGATGAGCAGTGTCACCGGTTCCGTGCGGCCGGACAGAACGTAGGCGAATGGAAGGAGCGTCTGCACAGCCAGCCCGCTCCAACGGACGGGTTCCGCAAGACCCAGGTCCCGTACCCGTGCATGGAACAGCGTCCTGAGAATGTGACCGGCCGCAGTGCCGATGGACATCACGGCGAAGAATGCGGCGCGGGAATCCGCGGCCCCATCGGCTGCAATGAGCGCGGCGAGGAGCGGGGCTAGGGCCTGTGCGGCGGCGAGGTACGCTCCGCGGAAACCTCCCGCCCGGTCGAACACCATCAGTACGCAGTAAGCGAGCGCTGCGGCGCAGAGGAACTCGTAGCCGCGCAGCCCCAGGACACCGGAGCCCAGTGCCGCCGCCGCGAGGAACCCGCCCGGGGCCTGGAGGGCGAGCGGTGTATGCCGGTGGCGTGCCGCCGTGAGGAGGTTGGCGGCAAGGGCGACCCACAGCGCTGCGGCGGCCAAAGGTCCCGCCGGGGACTCTGCGGCGCGAACTCCGGCACAAAGCAGCAGGACCAGTGCCGCCGCTGCCACCGGCGCCCGGTTCCATGCCGGGTCGGTTGCCGGCAGCAGGGATGCGGCGATCTGCGTCACCACTGCGCTGGCTCCTGCTATCAGGAGCAGGACAGTGCCGGTTTCCGCCTGGGCCTGGGATGCCAGCAGGAGATAGTAGGCCGGGGCCACGGCGGCCAGGGCGAGCAGGCTACCCCAGGTGAGCACCCGGACCAGCCCGAAGAAGTCCAGCCGCTTGCCGAGCAGGGTCCTGGCCAGGTGCTGGAGGGCCAGGGATACGGCCACCGTCACAAAGACGCCGTGCACCGTGAGCCGCAGGTCCGCTGCAATGAGCGCGGCCAGGACGCTGACAAGCGCCTGCCCCGCGGCCAGGTAGTATCCGCGGAGCGGACGCGGAGCGGCCCACACCGCCTGGACGGCGCTGTAGACCAGTGCCAAAGCGGCAAGTACTTCATATCCGCGCACGCCAAGCTCACCGGCACCAAGCAGGGCACCGGCGAGGAATCCCGCAGGAGCGTAAACGGCGGCCCATGCACGTCCCGCCCGCTGAAGCAGGAGCGACGACGCGGTATTCAACAGCACTGTGATCCAGATGACCGCGAGTATCAGGCCGGCCGACGGAGCCTCAACGGCGAGCGCAGCGGCGGACACGAGCGCGGCCGCTGCGGAGAGGCCATGGACTGTCTGCGGGTAGATTTCGGCTCTGCCGGTGATACCGAGCAGGACGGACCACACCTGGTTGAGCGCTGCGGCCAGGAAGGCCGCGGCGAGGGTCCAGGTCCAGGCACTTACAGGTGCGCGGGATTCCAGCAGGATGAAGACCGCCAGCGGCACAGCCGGGAGGGCAGCAGTCCGTGCTGCCAGTGTGAAGGCTGCACGGGTCCCTGCGTCGGCCCGCACCGCTCGCAGGACAAGGTAGCCGGTCAGCGTCACGAGCAGCAGCAGGACCGGCCACAGCGGCGCCTCGCTGGTCAGCACACAGGCCAGGACAGGAAGCAGCAGCGCTGCTGCGGCCAGCGGCTCAGCTGCGTTCCGGAGCTTCCAGGCAGCCGTGAAAAGCGTGAGCTGGACCAGGACCGCGGCGGCAGTAAACAGCCAGAGGTTCCCGGACCCTTCGTGCGCGTCCAGCGCGTAGACCGCGGCCGCGGCCGTGGCAGCGGCGAACTGCAGGGCAAGCACGCTCAGAAGGTCGCTGTGGAAGACCCGCACGGCCCCCGGTACGGCTGCCCGAAGGCCTGCCGAGGGCGGCTCATCCCTTGGTACGGCCTGGTCCGGTGCGAACATCAGGGCCGTAATTGCGAGGTAGCGGCGTGAACCGGCGCAAAGCGCGGCGGCCTGCACCCCGAGCAGGAAGACTGCTGCCAGCAGAGTCGCAGGCCAGCCGTCCAGTACGGTGTGAGCGAGCGCTGTGAGTCCAATCGTCGCTGACAGACGCGCTCCAAGACTGTGCGCCAGTGCCTGGGACCGTGGGCCCTGCCGGAACAGCACCAGGTAGTACGCGCCGAAGGCTAGGAAGAGGGCCGCTATGGAGGCCGTACCGAGCTCTGCCCAGCTAAGTACTGCTGCTGCTGCCGTCGCGGGCACCAGATAGCGGTGCGCCTGCACGAAAGCGTCCAGATAGATGTTCTGCAGCCAGGCCGGGCGCCGGATGGCAGCCAGGCTGACCAGTGTTGCGAGCAGCACGGTGAAGAGGAAAGCCCAGACGATGCCGGCCCGCAGGGACGCTCCCGAGGCCAGCGCCGTGGAAATGAGGAAGGTCAGCGCCAGATAGGTCACCACGCGGCTTTCCAGGCGTGCTGCGGCGTAGGCGAAGGCCACGCTTCCCACCGCTGACGTGACCAGCCAGGCCAGGGCCGCGTCCGGCAGGAGGAAGTTGTAGAGGGCGAGCCCCACCACGGGTATCAGCGCCAGACCGGTGCCCGTGAACGCGACAGCGGCAGGGCGCAGGGCCTCCCGCCGTGAGTGGACCAGCAGCCCGGAGGCGTAGAAGAGGATCGTCAGGGCCACAACGCCCGCGAACCGTGCCTGCTCCGGGATGGAAATACCGATAAACAGGGAGGCTGCGGCGACGAGCAGCAGGCTGCCGGCATAGAGAGTGATGTTGATGTTGCGCAGGTCCCGGCGGCGTTTCTCGCGGGCAAGGTCTGCTTCCGACTTCACCGGCTGCGGCGCATACAGCGACGGACGGACCGTGCCTGCTGCCGCGGGGGCATTCCCCCACGGGCGCGGCGTCCCGGCGGCTGCAGGCTGGACCGGGCGCTGTGGCTGCTGCCGGGGAGCCGGGGGATAGAAACCTGCGGGGTTCGGTGCGGGAACATGGGGAGCGGGAGGGCGGAAGGGTTGCGCGGAACCAGGGTCGGGCTGCGGACGGTCTTCCCGGACAGGCACGGCACCCGCTGTGCCGGCGGCCACACCACCGGCAGTACCGGCTGCGGCACCTGCGGCACCGGCAACACCACCGGCCGGAACGCCGGCTGCCCGACCCGCCAGCTCCGCGTCCCGGCGTCCCGCCTGATAACCCTCCTCGAAGATCTGTGCAGGATGAGGCAGGACTTTTCCGTATCCGTAGGCATTGCCGGAGGTGCGGCCCGAAGACCGCCGCGGAGTCAGACGGCCCACCGCAAATCCGGCTGCCGCAACGGCAACAAAAAAGAAAAACTCCCCCATGACCTGCTGCTTTCCGAAGACGCCAAAGACCTGCCCATCCTAATTGAGCCTTTCCTGCACCGCCGCGCACGTGTCGGGGGGTGTGGAGAAACACCGGTTCCCTGGGACGAATGGCCGCTCCCCCGGGCTGGGCCGCCCGCGCCCTGTTCCGGCCCCGCTGCGCAACTGGTAGCGTCACCTTCCGGGGTGGACGCCTGAACGAGGACAGCCGTTTGAAGGGCTCTGACGCCATGTACCTTTCGGTCCTGGGAACTGCACAGCGCATCTGCGGCGAAGCCCTGGTGCCCAACTCGAAATACCACGCACACAGGGCGCTGATCCTGGCCTCCCTGGCGCCGGGCACCAGCAGGATCACGGGCCTGACCGACGCCCGGCACGTGCACTACACAGTGGAAATGCTCCGGCGCCTCGGCACCCGGATCGAGATCGACGGCGGCACCTACGTGGTCCACGGCGGACCGTACCGGCCGGCGCGCCAGGACATCTCCGCCGGAAGTTCCGGCACCACCCTCTATTTCATGGTGGGACTGGCCGCCCTGGGCTCGCGGGATGTGACAGTCACGGGGCAGAAGTACTTCCAGCGGCGTCCGATCGGTCCGCTGCTTGCCGCGCTGCGCCAGATGGGGCTCGACGTCGACTCCCCCACGGACTGCCCGCCCATCAAAGTGCGGGCCAAGGCGCCCACCGGCGGCGAGGTACACATTGCCGGAACTCTCTCCCAGTGGATCTCGGGCCTGCTGCTCCTGGCTCCGTTCGCTTCCCGCCCCACCGCAGTGGTGGTGGACGGAACGCTGAACGAACGCACCTACCTGCACCTGACGGTGCAGATGATGCGCCGCTTCGGACTCCGGATCGACGTGTCCGAGGACTGGCACCGCTTCGAGGTCCCGCCCGGCCAGCAGGCTGTTCCCACCGATCTGCGGATACCGCCGGACCTTGGATCGGCGGCTTTCGGACTCGCCGCTGCGGCCCTGCACCCGGCTGACCTGCTCCTGCACGGGCTGCGGAGCGTGACGTCCGGGGACGCTGACCACCCGGAAGCGGATTTCCTGGACGTCGCCGCTTCCATGGGGCTGCCCATGAAGTACGACGCTGCACTGGACGCGGTCCGGGTCCGGCACGACGGGATATCCCTGCAACCGGCGGAAATCGACTGCCGCACCGTCCCGGATATGCTTCCCATCCTCTCCGTCATGGCTGCCTGCGCCGACGGCGAGAGCGTCTTCCGCAACGTCGCACACGTGCGCCTGAAGGAATCGGACCGGGTTGCCGCCATGCTGCAGCTGAATTCCATGGGAGCCGATGTCCGCATGAGCGGCAGCGACCTCCTCGTCCGCGGGCCGGCCCAATTGTCCGGTGCGGACCTCTCCTCGTTCAACGACCACCGGGTGCTGATGTCCCTGGCCGTCGCGGCCTCGGCCGCCGAAGGACTGTCCACACTGACCTATCCGAACGCCTACCGGATTTCCTACCCGGAGTTCCTTGAAGCAATGAACTCTTTCGGCCTGTCCATGCAGGTCCGGGACGGGAAGGTTGCAAGGCGGCCCGCACCCCTCAGCGCCCGTCCCCGCCGGTCCGGGACACCGGCCCCGGACATCGAGGCAGCTGCCCGTGTCACCGCCCCGGACTGGGTCCGCCGGTGGGCGGCCCAGCGTCCTGCCCGCACTGCCGTGGTGGACGGCCGCCCGCAGGGCACCGGACACCTGACCTGGGCCGAACTCGACGCCGGGGCAGACCGGATCGCCGCATTGCTGCTGGACCTGGGAGTGCGTGCCGGAGAACGGGTAGCCTTCCAGCTGCCCAACTGGAGCGAGTTCGTCCTCTTGACCGTGGCTGCCCTGCGGATCGGTGCGGTGGCAGCTCCCATCATGCCGATTTTCCGGGAACGGGAAGTCGCGTTCGCGCTGCACCGCTCCGGCGCCGCCGTCGTTGTTGTTCCCGAGGAGTTCCGCGGACGGCACTACGCCGCCGAGCTTTCCGGGATCCTCGCAGCCGGCAGCGACCCCGACTATCAGCTCGCGGTTCGGCACGTCCTGGTCATCGGAGCCGCCGCCCCTCCCCTGCCGGTGAGGGAACGGGGCGTGAGGTGGCACGGCTGGGAACAGGAGCTGGCCGAAACCCCCGTGGACCGCGAACGCATAGACGCAGCCGCCCCGGGTGCCCAGGCACCGGCCCAGCTCCTGTTTACCTCGGGAACCACCGGAGAGCCCAAAGGTGTCCTGCACCGGCACGCTACCCTCTCCCGGGCCGCGGCAATGCAGGCTCACCAGCTGGGACTCAGCGGCAGTGACGCCATCTTCGTGCCCTCTCCCCTGGCCCACCAGACCGGTTTCCTTTACGGCATGTGGCTCTCCTTTGTCCTCGGAGCTCCGCAGATCCTGCAGTCCGTCTGGGACCCGGTCCGGGCCCTGAACATGCTGCGCGGCTGGCAGGGCACCTTCGTGCAGGCCGCCACCCCGTTCCTGGATGACCTGGTCAAAGCCGTGGAGGCCGGTTCTCCCGCGCCCCGGAGCCTGCGGATCTTCGTCAACACAGGTGCTGCCGTTCCGCGCCACCTTTCCGAGCGGGCCACCAGGGTGCTGGACGCCGCGGTGTGCGGGGCTTTCGGAACCACCGAGACCTGCCTGGGTGCCGTTTCCACCCCGGGAGACGATCCGGCGCTCGTCTGGGGAACTGACGGGCAGCTGCTGCCCGGGGTCCGGGCGCGGATCGTCAGCGACGACAGCCTCCCGCTGCCCGCAGGAACGGAAGGGAACTTTGAACTGCTCAGTCCCACGTTGTTCGAGGGCTACCTGGACCGTCCGGACCTCACCAAGGAGGCGTTCACGGACGATGGCTGGTACCGCACCGGTGACCTGGCGACGCTGGACGACGCCGGTTACCTCCGGATCACCGGACGCGTCAGGGACGTGATCAACCGCGGCGGGGAGAAGATCCCGGTGGCGGAGATCGAACAGCTGCTCTACCGGCACCCGCAGGTCGATGACGTCGCACTGGCTGCCATGCCGGATCCCCGGCTGGGCGAACGGGCGTGCGCCTTTGTGGTTCCCGCCGGAACCCCGCCCACGCTGCACGAACTCACGGATTACCTGGACCAGTGCCGGGTCGCAAAGCATTATTGGCCGGAGCAGCTTGAACTGCTTAGCGAGATTCCCCGCAACCCCGTGGGGAAGGTACAAAAATTCCTGCTGCGAGATCTGGCGCGGCAACTGGCCGGGAATGCCCGGACCGCAGATGACAGGAGCCCCTCGTGAACACCAGCGGCACCAAGACCAGCACCGTTACCTCCGACGGGCGGGGCAGCTCGGTACCGGAAGCCGATTTCCAGGCGCTGCTTGCCAGGGTTACCGGCTGGGTCCAGGGCCCGGGTGAGGAGTGGTCCGGAAGAATCGAAGCCACGGGGACTGTCCCGGACGACCTCTGGAAAGAACTGCGCGGCGAAGGCTTCCTCTCCCTCGCTGCTCCCCGGGATCTGGGCGGCGCGGGCCTGAGTTTCGTGCAGTGGATGGGACTCATGGAAGTCTTCTCCCGCTCCCATGCTTCGGTGCGGATGATCGTCCATGTCCTGAACGGGACCTGGAGGGCCATGAATCCTTTTGCCGATGAGGCCCAGCGGCAGCGGTTCGTGGTCCCGGCCGTCGCTGGCGAGACCGTCGTCGCCTTTACCCTGACGGAGCCCGCGAACGGCAGCGGAGCCGACATCACCTCCTCTGTCCGCAGGGACGGGGACATCTATTACCTCAGCGGACGCAAACACCTCATTACCTTTGGCGTCCGCTGCGACTACTGGCTGCTTTTTGCCCGGTTGGAGGGCAGCACCGGCCGGAACGGAACTGTGGCGCTCCTGGTGGACCGCAATACCGCGGGCGTCCAGGTGGAGGACACCTCGGCGACCATGGGAGTCCGGGGCACCGACCATGCTTCCCTGACCTTCACCGACGCACCGGTGCCGGTAGGGAACCGGCTCGGCGCCGAAGGGGAAGGACTGGCCGTTGCCCTGGGCGGGTTCCTGACTCCTAGCCGGATTTCGGTGGCGATGAGCTGCGTTGGCCTGGCGCAGCGTGCCCAGGAGCTGGCCGTGGACTATGCACGGCAGCGCACCACTTTCGGCAAACCCCTGGCGTCCCGCCAGGCCATCGCCTTCTCACTGGCGGAAAACGCCGCCGACATCGCAGCGGCCAAGGCCCTGACGCTCACCGCCGCAGCAGCCTGGCAGGCGGCGGAACCCACCGCCGCTGCCCTCTCCTCCATGGCGAAGCTGACCGCAGTGGACATGCTGGGACGGGTCACGGACAAGGCCCTGCAGGTTCACGGCGGCATCGGCTACTGGCAGACCCAGCCGATTGAACGCGTGTACCGCGACGCCCGAGCCCAGCGCTTCGAAGAGGGCACGAATGAGATCCAGAAGACCGTGATCGCCCGGGACCTCCTCGGCGGAGCAGCGGGGTAGGCACCTGCCATGCCGGATGACCCCCGCCCCGGATTCCGGCAGTTCCCGCATGTCTTCGCACCCGGCAGGATCGGAACGCTGGAGGTGCCGCACCGGATCATCATGGGCTCCATGCACCTGAACTTTGAGCAGGATCCGCTCGCACTCGCCGCCTTCTACACGGAGCGGGCAGCCGGCGGGGCCGCGCTGATCGTCACCGGAGGCGCTGCCATTAACAGGGAAGGTTCAGGCGGCCGGACATACCTGGTGGCGGGCGAGGCGCCTTTCCGCGAAGCTGCCGCCGCAGCGCTGGAAGCGGTGCACGACGCCGGAGCGAAACTGGCGCTCCAGCTTTTCCATGCCGGTCGCTATGCCTTCGAAAGCACCTACGGCCTGCAGCCGGCCGCCCCGTCCGCGGTCTGGTCCGCCTATTCCAAGGCCATGCCGGCGGCTATGGACGAGGCACATATCCACCGAACGCTGGCCGATTTCGCCGCTGCCGCCGGGCAGGCGAAGGAGCTGGGCTTCGACGCCGTGGAGATCATGGGGTCCGAGGGCTATCTGGTGAACCAGTTCGCGTCGGCCGCCACGAACCGGCGCAATGATGCCTGGGGCGGGGACGCCCCGCGCCGGCAGGCCTTTCCGCTGGCGGTCCTCGCTGCAGTCCGCGGGGCCGTGGGCGGCGGATTCCCGGTCGTCTTCCGCTTGTCCGGGGATGACCTGGTCGACGGCGCCGGTCCTCCCGAGGAATATGTGTCGCTGGCCGGAGCCCTGGCCACGGGAGGCGCAGATGCCCTGAACGTCGGCATCGGATGGCATGAATCCCGGATCCCGACCGTGCAGGCACTGGTCCCCCACGGTACCTGGCTGCCGGTGGCGGCCCGTATCCGCCGGCACCTCATGGGTACCGGGCATGCCGTGCCTGTGATCGGTTCCAACCGAATTAACTCGGTGGCGCAGGCGGAGGCGGCGCTGGCGGACGGCATGGTCGATTTCGTGTCGATGGCCCGCCCTCTGCTGGCTGATCCCCGCATCATTGCCAAGTCGGCCGCTGGAAGGCCGGACCTGGTGAACACCTGCATCGCCTGCAACGAGGCCTGTATCGACCGGTCGCTCGGAACAGAGCCGGTCTCCTGCCTGGTCAACCCGCGCGCCGGACGTGAACGTGCCTTCCCGTTGTTCTCTCCGCCACGGACCAGGAGCGCCGGTGCGGCGCGTGCCGCAGTAGCCGGCGCCGGTCCGGCGGGCCTGCAGGCAGCGGCTACCCTGGCGGAAGCCGGCATCCACGTAGACCTCTTCGAATCCGCACCCGGACTCGGGGGACAGTTCCGGCTGGCCTGCCGGGTGCCCGGCAAAACAGATTTCGCCGAGACCATTCGCTACTTTTCCCGCGAACTTCCCCGGTTGGGGGTCGAGGTCCACACAGATATCCGGGCCGGTGCGGAGGTGCTCTCCGGCTACAGCCATGTCATCGACGCCACGGGAGTCCTCCCCCGGACCATCCGCCTGCCGGGCACCGAGCACCTGCCGGTTTATGACTACCATGCAGCCTTCGCCAGGGCCGCCGCCCTCCCCCGCAGGCTCGCCGTCGTCGGGGCCGGGGGCATCGCCGTCGACCTCGCCCACCTGCTCGCGGAGCACCGCTTCCGGCAGATCACCCTGCTGCGCCGGGGCAGCCGCATCGGAGAGGGGATTGGACCTTCCACCAGATGGGCCGTGCTGCAGGCGCTGCGCGCTGCCGGCGTCACCATGCTGACCGGCGTCAGCTACCAGGAAGTGACATCCCGGGGACTGGTCATTACGGGCTCCGAGGGGCAGGACGAACTCGTTCCGGCGGAAGCCGTCATTGTCGCCGCAGGGCAGGTCGAAAACAGCTCCCTGTCGCGTGAACTGGCCGCAGCCGGCATAGCGCACACGAGCGTCGGCGGGGCAGCCTCAGCCGCAGGGCTCAACGCCGTGCGGGCCTTCGCCGAGGGACTGGCGTGCGGCACGGCCCTGGCCGCGGAGCTGGCCGGAGAACGCAAAAGGGCCCCGCTGCCGTAGCAGCGGGGCCCTTTCAAGCTGAACCAAACGGTCCGAGCGTCAGTAGATCAAATTACTTGATGATCTTGGTGACGCGGCCGGATCCAACGGTGCGGCCGCCTTCGCGGATAGCGAAGCCGAGGCCCTCTTCCATTGCGATCGGCTGGATCAGTTCAACGGTCATTTCGGTGTTGTCACCGGGCATAACCATTTCCGTACCCTCGGGCAGGGTGATGACACCCGTGACGTCGGTGGTGCGGAAGTAGAACTGCGGGCGGTAGTTCGAGTAGAACGGGTTGTGGCGGCCGCCTTCATCCTTGGACAGGATGTAGACGTTGGCCTCGAAGTCGGTGTGCGGGGTGATGGAACCCGGCTTGACGACAACCTGGCCGCGCTCTACGTCTTCGCGCTTGATGCCGCGGAGCAGCAGGCCACAGTTCTCGCCGGCCCATGCTTCGTCGAGCTGCTTGTGGAACATCTCGATACCGGTCACCGTGGTCTTCTGGACCGGGCGGATGCCGACGATCTCGACCTCGGAGTTGATGGCGAGGGTACCGCGCTCGGCGCGGCCCGTAACAACGGTTCCACGACCGGTGATCGTGAAGACGTCCTCGATCGGCATCAGGAACGGCTTGTCCTTGTCGCGGATCGGGTCCGGAACGTTGTTGTCAACGGCTTCCATCAGCTCTTCGACGGAAGCAACCCACTTGGGATCGCCTTCCAGAGCCTTGAGGCCCGAAACGCGGACGACGGGAGCGTTGTCGCCGTCGAATTCCTGGGAGCTCAGCAGTTCGCGAACTTCCATTTCCACGAGGTCGAGCAGTTCTTCGTCATCAACCATGTCGGACTTGTTCAGTGCGACCAGCAGGTAGGGAACACCAACCTGGCGGGCGAGCAGAACGTGCTCGCGGGTCTGAGCCATCGGGCCGTCAGTAGCGGCAACCACGAGGATTGCGCCGTCCATCTGAGCTGCGCCGGTGATCATGTTCTTGATGTAGTCAGCGTGGCCGGGGGCGTCAACGTGTGCGTAGTGACGCTTCTCGGTCTGGTACTCGATGTGCGAGATGTTGATGGTGATACCGCGCTGGCGCTCTTCAGGTGCAGAGTCGATAGCAGCGAAATCGCGCTTTTCGTTCAGATCAGGGTACTTGTCAGCAAGCACCTTCGAAATGGCAGCGGTCAACGTCGTCTTTCCATGGTCAACGTGACCAATGGTGCCGATGTTGACGTGCGGCTTAGTCCGCTCGAACTTTGCCTTCGCCACGGGTTCCTCCTAGAAAGGTTAGAAGACTTCAATCACCAGCCGCGCTTCTCGCAACTGATCCGATCCAAGTCTACTTGGGGCTGTTTATTTGATGAAATTGCCTTGTGCCGCGGTCCTTGGCAGGTTCCGCTCAGTCTGGCCGCGCAGCCTGGGTCTTCAGGATGGAAATCCTTCAGACCCGGGCCGCGCACAGCCGGTGTTCCGATAAAACCGGAACACCGGCCAGGGTCTTACTCGCCGCGCGTCTTCTGGATGATCTCGTCGGCTACTGCCTTCGGGACCTCTGCGTAGCTGTTGAACTGCATCGAGTAAACGGCGCGGCCCTGGGTCTTGGACCGCAGGTCGCCGATGTACCCGAACATGCCGGACAGCGGAACGAGGGCACGAATGACCTTCACGCCGCTGGCGTCTTCCATCGACTGCATCTGCCCGCGGCGCGAGTTGATGTCACCGATGACTTCACCCATGTATTCCTCAGGGGTGCGGACTTCGACATCCATGATCGGTTCCAGAAGAACCGGGCTGGCCATCCGCGCAGCTTCCTTGAAAGCCTGGCGGCCGGCGATCTTGAACGCCATTTCGGAGGAGTCAACATCGTGGTAAGCGCCGTCAATAAGCGTTGCCTTGATGCCAACCACCGGGTAGCCGGCGAGGATACCGTCGGTAAGGGCGCTCTGGATGCCCTGGTCGACGGAGGGAATGTACTCGCGCGGAACACGGCCACCGGTGACCTTGTTGTCGAACTCGTACAGCGCACCTTCGGCAGTATCCAGCGGCTCGATGGCAATCTGGATCTTTGCGAACTGGCCGGAGCCACCCGTCTGCTTCTTGTGCGTGTAGTCGTAGCGCTCGACCGTACGGCGAATGGTCTCGCGGTAGGCAACCTGGGGCTTGCCCACGTTGGCCTCAACCTTGAACTCGCGGCGCATGCGGTCCACCAGGATGTCCAGGTGAAGCTCGCCCATGCCGGCGATGATCGTCTGGCCGGTGTCTTCGTCGAGGGAGACCTGGAAGGTCGGATCCTCTTCGGAGAGCTTCTGGATGGCCGTGGAGAGCTTCTCCTGGTCACCCTTGGTCTTCGGCTCGATGGCCACGGAGATAACGGGCTCCGGGAAGCTCATCGATTCCAGCACGATCGGGTTCTGAAGGTCGCACAGGGTGTCGCCCGTGGTCGTATCCTTCAGGCCGATAGCCGCGTAGATGTGGCCGGTGGTGATTTCATCCACCGGGTTCTCCTTGTTGGCGTGCATCTGGAAGAGCTTTCCGATGCGCTCCTTCTTCTGCTTGGTCGAGTTCATGACCTGGGCACCGGAAGCAGCCTTGCCGGAGTAAACGCGGATGTAGGTCAGACGACCGAAGAACGGGTGCGTCACAACCTTGAATGCCAGTGCCGAGAACGGCGCATCGGCATCAGCGGCACGCTCGAGGACAACCTCTTCGTCGCGGATGTCGTGACCCTTGATGTTCGGGACATCGAGGGGGCTGGGCAGGTAGGCGACAACAGCGTCAAGCATCGGCTGGACGCCGCGGTTCTTGAACGCGGAGCCGCACAGCACCGGGTAGATCTCGGAGTTGACGGTCATCTTGCGGATGCCGGCCTTCAGTTCCTCAACGGTGAGCTCTTCACCTTCGAGGTACTTGTCCATCAGCTCATCGCTGGCTTCAGCCACAGTCTCCACGAGCTTCGCGCGGTACTCTTCGGCCTTTTCCTGCAGGTCTGCGGGGATCGGCTCAACTTCGTACTTTGCGCCCATGGTGACGTCACCCTTGGCATCGCCGCGCCAGGTGAGGGCACGCATTTCGATGAGGTCAACGACGCCTTCGAATTCGCTTTCGGAGCCGATCGGCAGCTGGAGGACCAGCGGCTTGGCACCGAGGCGGTTGATGATCGTGTCTACGGTGAAGTAGAAGTCAGCGCCCAGCTTGTCCATCTTGTTGACGAAGCAGATACGCGGAACGTTGTACTTGTCGGCCTGGCGCCAAACAGTCTCGGACTGCGGCTCCACGCCTTCCTTGCCGTCGAAGACAGCAACGGCGCCGTCGAGCACGCGCAGGGAACGCTCAACTTCGACAGTGAAGTCAACGTGACCCGGCGTGTCGATGATGTTGATCTGGTTGTTGTCCCAGTAGCACGTGGTAGCTGCGGAGGTAATGGTGATACCCCGCTCCTGCTCCTGTGCCATCCAGTCCATGGTCGAGGCGCCGTCGTGCGTCTCGCCAATCTTGTGGTTGACACCGGTGTAGAACAGGATGCGCTCGGTAGTAGTGGTCTTGCCGGCATCAATGTGCGCCATGATGCCGATGTTGCGGACCTTGTTGAGGTCGGTAAGCACGTCCAGTGCCACGGTTACTCCCTAGTTTTGGTTCTGGCCCCGCCGGTCATCAATTCGGCCTTCGGCCCCGAGGCCCGCCGGAGCGGGCCGCAGGGCCTGGGCTGAAAAGATATGGGTGGTGCTAATTACCAGCGGTAGTGGGCGAAGGCCTTGTTGGACTCGGCCATCTTGTGGGTGTCTTCGCGACGCTTCACAGCAGCACCAAGACCATTGGAGGCGTCCAGGATTTCGTTGCGCAGGCGCTCGGTCATCGTCTTTTCGCGGCGGGCCTTGGAGTAGCCAACGAGCCAGCGCAGCGCCAGGGCGGTTGCACGGCCCGGCTTGACCTCAACCGGCACCTGGTAGGTTGCGCCGCCGACGCGGCGGGACTTGACCTCAAGGCTCGGCTTGATGTTGTCCATTGCCTTCTTCAGGGCAGCGACCGGATCCTGTCCGGACTTTTCCTGGGCTCCGGCGAGTGCACCGTAAACAATGCGCTCGGCGGTGGACTTCTTGCCGTCAACGAGGACCTTGTTGATCAGCTGCGTGACGAGCGGGGAGCCGTAAACGGGATCGACTGCGAGCGGCCGCTTGGGGGCCGGACCCTTGCGGGGCATATTACTTCTTCTCCATCTTCGCGCCGTAGCGGCTGCGAGCCTGCTTGCGGTTCTTGACACCCTGGGTGTCCAGTGCGCCGCGAACGATCTTGTAACGGACACCGGGCAGGTCCTTAACACGACCACCGCGAACGAGCACGATGGAGTGTTCCTGCAGGTTGTGGCCTACACCGGGGATGTAAGCGGTAACTTCCACGCCGCCGTTGAGGCGGACACGGGCTACCTTGCGCAGAGCCGAGTTCGGCTTCTTCGGGGTGGTGGTGTAGACACGGGTGCAGACACCACGGCGCATCGGGCTGCCCTTAAGGGCAGGAGCCTTGGTCTTGGAGACCTTGGGTGAGCGGCCCTTGCGGACCAGCTGCTGAATCGTAGGCACTTATCAGTTCTCCGTTTATCTCGAGAAAAATTCTCTGGTTTGCTGTCGCCCGGCCGCCGCTGTCAGGCAGTCCGCGGGCGAGGCTTTTCAAAGTTGTTGCCGCAGCACCCCCGAGACGTTCCGTTGATCCGAAGCGACCGTAGGCGTGCAAAAGTGTGGCATTCGTTGCACAAGAACCCTGCAACCCGGAAACAGGCCCCCACCCGCACTTCGGAGTTGAACCCGGAGAACATGCGAGCGGCCTTCATCCACTGCCACACAAACAATTGTTAATAGTCTAGCAGACTTCCCCGTCCGCCTTAACCGCGCGCATCCGGCCGACGAAACCGCCTGCCAGGCGAGGGATACCCGAGGTCAGCTCCTGGCCGCGAGGGCCTGGGTGATCTTGCGGGATGCCTCCTGCAGATGCGGCAGCACTGAAGCCGCTGCTTCCTCCAGTGTAGGCCCGTCCAGGCCCAGCGTCGCCTGCATTGAGGTATTCAGTGCAGCGGCAACTTCGCCGGCAGGGCTGAAGATCGGCACCGCCACCGACCGCAGGCCGCGCTCCAGCTCCTGGTCCACTACGGCCCACCCCTGCTCCCGGACCCGCTGCACTTCGGCGCGAAGCTCAGCTTCGGTAGTCAGGGTCCGTTCAGTCAGGGGCCGAAGTTCGACCTCCGCCAGGTACGCGTCCAGCCGTTCCTGCGGCAGGCCGGCCAGCAGCACCCTCCCCATCGACGTCGCGTAGGCGGGGAACCGGGTTCCGACTGCGATGCCCACGGTCATTAGGCGGCGGGTATGGATCCGTGCCACGTACACGATTTCGTTGCCGTCCAGGATGGAGGCCGACGTCGATTCATGGATTTCACGTGACAGGTCTTCCAGCAGCGGCTGGGCCAGCTGCGGCAGGGTCTGGCCTGAAAGGTAGGAATACCCCAGCTGCAGCACCAGCGCCGTGAGTTCGAAGTTGCGTCCGTCGGTGCGGACGTAGCCAAGTTCCACCAGGGTCAGCAGGAACCTGCGGGCGGTAGCCCGGGTGAGTCCGGTGCGGCGGGAGACATCGCTGAGCGTCATCTGTACGTTCTCGGCGTCGAACGCCCGGATCACGGACAAGCCACGGGCCAGTGACTGGACGTACTGGTCACTGGCCGCGATCGTTTCGCTCATGGGTCCCCCGTTGCTGTTTTAGGCTGCGCCGGCAGACGGCGCAATAAGCGGTACGTCCACCTTGGCGGCCAGCTCCTCGAAGCTGATTCCGTAGGTTTCGCGAACATGGACGCCGTCCTCCTTCAGGAGGAATACCGCTTCATTAGTGTAGACGCGGGTAACGCATCCAACACCGGTCAGAGGGTAGGAGCATTCGGCAACCAGCTTGCTGACCCCTTCGCGGGTGAACAGCGACATCATGACGTACACGTCCTTGGCACCCGTAGCCAGGTCCATGGCACCGCCAACGGCAGGAATCGCGTCCGGTGCTCCGGTGTGCCAGTTCGCCAGGTCACCCGTGGCGGAAACCTGGAAAGCACCGAGGACGCACACGTCCAGGTGTCCGCCGCGCATGATGGCGAATGAATCGGCGTGGTGGAAGTAAGAAGCGCCGGGCAGCTCGGTCACGGGGATCTTGCCGGCGTTGATCAAGTCGCCGTCGATCTCATCTCCCTGTGCTTCCGGACCCATGCCCAGCATGCCGTTCTCGGTGTGCAGTGTGACGGCCTGTTCCGGCTTGAGGTAATTCGAAACCAGCGTGGGCTGTCCAATACCCAGGTTCACAAAGGAACCGGGTGCAATGTCCCCGGCAACCAGTTCAGCCAGCTGGTAGCGGTCCAGTTTTTCGCTCACGGTGGTGTTCACTGCCTTTTCGCTCATGCTGCTGCCGGTGCTTTCTCGCGGGATACCTGGACCAGGGAGTTGACGTAGATCCCCGGCGTCACGACGACCTCGGGATCGATCTGGCCGATGTCCACGATCTCGCGGACCTGGACAATGGCGTTCTTCGCTGCCGCAGCCATGATCGGACCGAAGTTCCGGGCAGTCTTGCGGTAGACCAGGTTGCCGGCACGGTCAGCCTTCAGCGCCTTCACGAGCGCGAAGTCAGCGTGCAGCGGTGTCTCGAAGACATAGCCGCGGCCGTCAATCATGCGGGTTTCCTTGCCATCGGCCAGCGGGGTGCCGTAGGCGGTGGGGGTAAAGAATCCGCCGATGCCGGCACCTGCGGCACGAATGCGCTCGGCAAGGTTGCCCTGCGGCACCAGTTCGAGTTCGATTTCCCCGGCGCGGTACTTGGCGTCGAAGATCTGCGAATCGGACTGGCGGGGGAACGAGCAGATGATCTTCTTGACCCGCCCGGCACCGATCAGGGCGGCAAGGCCCTCTTCGCCGTTGCCTGCGTTGTTGTTGACGACCGTCAGATCCTTGGCACCCTGGCGCAGCAGTGCCTCGATGAGTTCCACGGGCTGGCCGGCCTTGCCGAACCCGCCAATCATGACAGTTGCTCCGTCATGGATCGGCGCGACGGCTGCGTCGGCGTCCTGCAGTATGTTCAGCACGGTTCTCCCTGGTTAGGCTTTGGTGTTTTCGAGTACGACGGCGAGGCCCTGGCCGACGCCGATGCAGATGGCGGCGACGCCCCAGCGTTCGCCGGAGGCCTCCAGGCGGCGGGCGAGGGTGCCCAGGATCCGGGTGCCGGACGCGCCCAGCGGATGCCCGATTGAAACGGCGCCGCCCCACGCGTTGACGATCGCCGGGTCGATGTCCCAGGCGTCCATGCACGCCAGGGACTGGGCGGCGAAGGCTTCGTTGAGCTCGACGGCGGCAACATCGCCCCAGCTAATGCCGGCACGCTTCAGCGCGTTATTGGCAGCTTCGACCGGTGCGTAGCCGAAGAACTGCGGTTCATTTGCTGCGGCGCCGCGGCCGGCGATCCGGGCCAGGGGCTCCATGCCCAGGATTTCCGAGGCTGCGTCGCTGCCGATCCAGGCGGCGGAGGCGCCGTCGTTCAGCGGAGAAGCGTTGCCCGCGGTCACCGTGCCGCCGGAGGGTGAGTCCGACGCCGGGCGGAAGACAGTCTTCAGGGTCGCCAGTTTTTCCACGGTGGAGCCGGCGCGGATGCTCTCATCCCGGGCCAGGTCCACACCGTCGACCCGGACGGTGAGGTTGTCGTAGCGTCCTTCGTCCCAAGCCTGGGCGGCGCGCTCGTGGGAGGCTGCGGCGAAGGCATCCTGGCGTTCGCGGGTAATGCCGTACTTTTCCCGGAGCTGTTCCGTGGCTTCCCCGAGCGACACGGTCCATTCCTTCGGCATTTCCGGGTTGACCAGGCGCCAGCCGAGGGTGGTCGAGGCCAGGGTCTGGTCACCGGCGGGGTACGGCTTTTCGTTCTTCGGCAGGACCCAGGGCGCGCGGCTCATGGATTCGACGCCGCCCACCAGCATCAGGTCGGCTTCTCCGGTGTTGATCTGCCGGGACGCGATCATTGCCGCGTCCAGGGATGATCCGCACAGGCGGTTCACGGTAGTACCGGGAATCGAGACGGGAAGGCCGGAAAGCAGCGTGGCCATGCGTGCCACGTTGCGGTTCTCTTCACCGGCGCCGTTCGCGTTGCCGAAAACGACTTCGTCAATTCGTTCCGGGTCAAGCCCGGGTGCCCTCGAGACGGCTGCGCGGATCACCTGTGCTGCGAGGTCGTCGGGCCGCACGGAAGCCAGAGCTCCGCCGAAGCGGCCGAACGGGGTCCGGACTGCGTCGTAAATGTAGGCCTGGTTCACCATGGCTCCTTTGACTGGCTGCACCGCGGCGCGGCGGTGAGCGTGTGTTCGTTCACCGAACATTCGTACAAGATGCGAATTTATCCCAGATTCGGGTGTTTTTCCAGAGCTGCTAGGAAGCCGAAGACCCGTCCAGCTCAGCGAATACGCCCTGGGCAACCTTGAAGGCGGAATTCGCGGACGGCACGCTGCAGTAGATAGCCGACTGCAGGATGATCTCCTTGATCTCTTCCTTGGACAGGCCGTTCCGCAGCGCCGCACGGATGTGCATGGCGAACTCTTCCATGTGCCCGTGCGCGATCAGCGCTGTCAGCGTGATGGCGCTGCGCATGGTTCGCGGCAGACCGGGACGGGTCCAGATGGTCCCCCACGCGTAGCGTGTGATCATGTCCTGGAAGTCGCCGGTGAAATCGTCCTTGGCAGCGTTGGCACGGTCGACGTGCGCATCCCCGAGGACCTGGCGGCGGACGGCCATGCCCTCGTCGTAGATTTCCTGCTGTGTCTTCTCGCTGAACTCGTTCACGGTGATGTTTTCCTTGGTTAGTTGGCGGGGCGGAAGAAACTGCCCAGCAGTTCGGCTGTGGCGGCAGGCTGTTCGGCCGGCACCAGGTGCGCGGCACCGGGCACGACGGCGGCCCTGCCCTGCGGCACGCCGGCTGCGATCAGTTCCGCGAACGCAGCTGGTGTCACGACGTCCTCGGAGCCGGCTACGGCCAGTACGGGGACTGCGATCTCCGCTAGGCGTTCCCGGACATCGAAGCCTGCCAGTGCCTGGCAGCAGAACGCGTACGAGAACCGGTCTGCGTCCTGAAGGGAGTGCAGCAGGGCTGCCGATGCACCTTTTTCGCGTTCAATGAAGCCCTCCGCGAACCAGCGCTGGGCGGAGGAAATGAGCACTGCCGGAGTGCCCTGGGTCCGAACCGTTTCGGCACGGGCTTCCCAGCCTTCGGCGTCACCGATCTTGGCACCGGAACACAGGATCGCCAGAGAGGTAAACAGCATGGGGAAGTCCAGGCCGAGCTGCAGGCCGACCGCCCCGCCGAGCGATACACCGGCGTAGTACAGGTCCTGGGTTTCGGAGATGTCTCCGGCAGCTGTTGCCGCCTTGACCAGGCCGGCCACTGCTTCGGCCAGGTCCGGGAGGGAGAAGCCTTCGGCTGCGGCGGGACTGTTGCCGTGCCCGGGCAGGTCCCAGGCGATCACGGTGAATCCGTCCAGCAGGGCAGCCGTGCTGCTCCACAGCGCCGTGCCGGAGGTGCCCAGCGACGGTCCGGCAATGAGCACGGGTGCTTCGGGGCCGGCATTGGAGAGCTGGGTTGCTTTGATCTGCGGGACGCTCACGGGCGTGTCCTTCCGGGGTAGGCCGAGACAATTCGTTCAATCAGGGCGTCGGACTGGCCGAGGTAGTTGGCCGGGTCCAGCAGCTGCGCAATGTCCTGGTCGCTGAGGTCGCTTTCCGGCACCTCCGCGCGCAGCAGCGCCGCGAAGTTCCCACCGGCGAGCGAGAGCGACACCAGGTCCTGGACGCGCTTTTTGCCCTGGCCGGGAACGCCGTCCTCCAGCAGGGGCGCGACGCGTGCCATCACCTTTTCGCTGACGACCAGCGGACCGGCAAGGGCGAGGTTGCGGGCGACGGCGTCGCTGTTGACGCTCAGCCCGGCTGCCAGCTCCGCGAGTTTGGCAGCCGCTCCCCCGGCCAGGCGCAGGAGCTGGCGCAGTGCCTGCCACTCGACATGCCAGGATCCGCCAGGACGTTCGTCGTCTGCCGCAGCGGCCGCGGCGTGCAGCATGGCCGCGTAGCCTGGTGCGGCAAGGGCAGCGCTGCGGATCAGCACGGAAAGGACGGGATTCTGTTTCTGCGGCATGGCGGACGAGCCGCCGCGGCCGGCTTCGCGCGGTTCGCTGACCTCGCCGATTTCGGGCCGGCTCAGCAGCAGGACATCGTTGGAGATCTTGCCCGCTGCCGCCAGCAAATCGGCGAGCCCGGAGCCGAGCGCCGTGACGGGCAGCCGGTTGGTCTGCCATGGTGCCAGCGGATGGGCCAGGCCCAGGCGTGCGGCCAGGTCTGCCGCCAGCTCCAGGGGCTGGGCCTGTCCCTGCTGCGCTGCGGTGGTCAGCGCCGCCATGGTTCCGGAGGCACCGCCCCACTGCAGCGGCAGAGCGGCAGCTACGGCTTCGAGTGCGGCTCCGGCCTGCCCCACGCCGTGCAGCCACTGGGCCGCTTTGAGGCCGAACGTGGAAGGCAGGGAATGCTGGGTCAGGGTTCTGGCGACGCTGACGGTTCCGGCATGCTGCCGGGCCAGGCCCCCCAGGGACGCTTCGGCGTTGTGGACGTCATCGAGCACGGTCTTGAGCGCACGCGATGACATCAGCATCAGGGCCGTGTCCAGGATGTCCTGGCTGGTGGCGGCCTTGTGGATCGGACCCACGGCCCAGGGCGCTTCCTCCCGGACGATCGCCCGGAGGTCCGCAAGGAGCGGAATCACGGGGTTGCCGCCGCCCTGCGCACGCGCCGCCAGGTCCGCGGCGTCGTACCGCGAAGCCTGGCAGGCGGGAGCAACGGCGTCGGGCACCCGGGAATCGATCAGGCCCGCGGAAGCAAGCACCTGCAGCCACTCGAGTTCGACGTCGAGCATGGCCTGCAGCAGCGCCTCGTCAGAAGTCAGTGCTGCGGCGCGGGTGCCTGCCCATGCCGGAGACAGCAGGCCGTAGTCGGCAGTTTCCGCGGAACCCAATGGATTAAGCTCCCGGGAAGGCGAGGAAGACGGTCTCGTTCTCGCCCTGCAGCGTGATGTCCCAGCGCAGTCCGCCGTCAGCTTCGCGTGTGGCGATCAGGGTCCGGCGCCTGTCTTCGGACAGGGAAGACAGCAGCGGATCCTTGGCCAGTGCTGCTTCGTCCTCCGGCAGGTACATCCGGGTATGGAGCTTGTTCAGCAGGCCGCGTGCGAAGACGACGAAGGAGATGAACGGCGCTGCGCCCTCCTCAGTCGGTCCCGGGTTCACAGTGGTGAAGGTGTAATTGCCGGTGTTGTCCACGGGGACGCGGCCCCACCCGGTGAAGGTGTAGCCGTCGCGGACCAGCGAACCCGTCTTCTGTGGAATGCTGCCGTCCGCGTCCGCCTGCCAGATTTCCAGCAGGGCGTCGGGAATGGGGTCACCGGCTCCGTCACGGACCGTTCCCTGCAGCCGGATGGCGCCGGGCAGTCCGGGAGCCAGCAGTTCACCGCCCTTTTCGAAGGGAAGGGCGTAGCCGTAGAACGGGCCAATGGTCTGGCCGGGGGTGGCGACGAGTTTCTCGCTCATTATTCTGCGTCCTCTTCTTCCATCCAGGTGCGGTTGCTGCCGGTGAGCACGATGTCCCAGTTGTAGCCGGTGGCCCACTCGTGCGAGGTGATGTTGTGATCATACGAAGCCACCAGACGGTCCCGGGCCTTCTGGTCGGTGATCGACTGGTAGATCGGATCCAGGGCGAAGAGCGGATCACCCGGGAAGTACATCTGGGTGATCATCCGCTGGGTGAAATCCGTCCCGAACAGGGAGAAGTGGATGTGGGCCGGCCGCCAGGCGTTGAAGTGGTTCTTCCACGGGTAGGGGCCGGGCTTGATCGTGATGAACTCGTAGGAGCCGTCGTCGCCGGTGATGGCCCGTCCGACGCCGGTAAAGTTCGGGTCGATCGGAGCGGGGTGCTGGTCCCGCTTGTGGATGTAGCGCCCGGCCGAGTTGGCCTGCCAGACCTCGATCAGCTGGTTGCGGACCGGACGTCCGTCGCCGTCGAGCACCCGGCCGCGGACGATGATGCGCTCACCCAGGGGTTCGCCGTTGTGCTGGATGGTCAGGTTCGATTCCAGGGCATGCACGTCCTGGTGTCCGAACGCCGGGGACCACAGCTCAATCGTCTCGGGATCGGTGTGGTGCAGGTTCTTGGTCGGGTGGCGCAGGAGGGAGCTGCGGTAGGGGCGGAAATCGATCCGCGGCTGCGTTTCCTCGGGGGCGCCGTTGTCCACGCCCTTCCGGTACGCTTCGTGGATTGTCCGGATCTCGTCGGAAATCTGGTCCTGGGATGCCTCGGCTGCATCCAGCCGTTCGACAATCTGGTCTGCAAACAGATCATCCGCGGGGGCGGAGCTGCGGTTCACATCCATGGTGTTCTCGTCCATGGTCCTTCTTCCTGTCAGGGCGGGACGCTTCCTCGCGTCCCGCAGGGGCCGGCATCCCGTGGCTGGACACCACGATACACCTTTGTGTTCACTATCTGTACAGTTGTTCACCCAGTGAACAACTGTTTCGCTGCGGTCTTGTGGACTGCCGCTACTGGCCGGGCCAGCCGGTGTAGGCTTCGGCAAGGTAGGCCTGGCCGTGGCGGGAGGAGACGACACCGTTCAGCTCGCCCAGTGCACGCTTGCGTTCGAACGGCGAGGCATCCGGACGCGTGTGCAGCATGGACGTCATCCAATAGGAGAAGTTCTGCGCGCGCCAGACCCGCTTCAGTGCCTTTTCGCTGTAACCGTCCAAGAGCCGGGTGTTCCCCGTCGCGTAGAACGAGTCGATGGCCTCGAAGAGCACCGCAACGTCAGCCAGGGCCAGGTTCAGGCCTTTGGCGCCGGTTGGCGGAACAGTGTGCCCGGCGTCACCGGCGAGGAACATGTTCCCGTAGCGCAGCGGCTCGCAGACGTAGCTGCGGAACTTCAGGACCGTCTTCTCGAAAATCGGACCGCGTTTGAGCTCGAATCCGTCCGGGCCGTCCACGCGGCGCTGCAGCTCATTCCAGATCTGCTCCTCGCTCCAGGCCTCGGGATCCTCAGTGGGGTCGGACTGGAAGTACATCCGCTGCACGTTGTCGTTGCGCTGGCTGATCAGGGCGAATCCATGGTCGGAGTTGGCGTAGATCAGCTCCGGGGCACTCGGCGGCGCTTCGGTGAGGATGCCAAACCAGGCGAACGGGTACTCAATGAAGTTATCCGTCCGCAGCTCCTTGGGGATGGAGCGCTTGCAGATACCCTGTGAACCGTCGGCCCCGACGAGGATGTCGCAGTGGATTTCGAAGTCCGAACCCTCCTGGTCCGTGAAACGGATCTTGGGCACGGAAGTTGTCTGGTCCAGCACCTCGGTGTTGGACACGGCGTAGCGGACGTCGCCGCCGTCGCGCTCCCTGGCTGCGGCAAGGTCCACAAAGACTTCATTCTGCGGATAGAGCCACACGGACTCCCCCACCAGGTCCTCGAAGTCGATGCGATGGCTTTCGCCGCCGAAGCGCAGGTCGATCCCGTCATGCTTGTAGCCGTCAACCAGGACCCGGTCGCTGACTCCGCCTTCCGTCAGCATGCGGACACTGCCATGCTCCAGGATGCCGGCACGGTGTGTCGTGCGGATGGTTTCATGGTCGCGCTTTTCCACGACAATATTCTCGATGCCCGACTTGGCGAGCATGTGGGAGAGCATAAGCCCGGCCGGGCCACCTCCAACAATGCCGACTTTGGTCTTGAGGACGGTGCGCGCTGCAGTCAATGCAGTACTCCTTCGGGGACAGGCTGGACGTACGCGGGCGGGAACACCCTAGAGTCCAGTGTGAGTACCGGCACAGCATCGGCGCGAGTTCTTTCCCGTTCAATGAGAATCTTTCCCCGAGATGGCAGAAACTGCCCGTTTGGGCGCCCATAAGAGCCATTTCTGCCATCTCGGTCGGGGGGGTTAGTCCCCCACCGCTGCTCCGCTGCCGTAGCGGGGGCCGGCTTCGGCGGAGTCCGTACCGAGTCCGCGGGAGATACCCCGCGCCGCGGTCATGAGCGCCGGCACCGTGGCAGCGGTATTCTCGCTGCCAAGGGGCACAACTACCCCAAGCGCCGCTACTGCCGGACCCTGCGGTCCGAAGATGGGGACGGCAATGCCTGTGGTCTCGGGATCGACGACGCCGGGAAGCGTCGCGCATCCTTCCCTGCGGATCCCGGCCCACTGCCGGCGCAGTTCATCCGCGGCGGGAAACGGCGCAGGGTCGTCCCGGTGCCGGGCGAGGAATCCCTCCTGCACGTGCCGGGGCGCATGGGCCATCATGACCATCCCGGAAGACGAGATATGGAGCGGCAGCCGCCCCGCCACCTTGGCGAAGTTCGCCACCGACCCCCTGCTGGAGAGCCGTTCAATGAAAAGCACCTCGTCGTCCTGCAGTACCGAAAGCTGGGTGTGCTGGCGGATGACGGCCTGGATGTCTTCCATAAAGGGCATCGCCACCCGGCGCAGGTCCAGCGCAGAGGAACTCCGGCTGGCCAGTTCCCAGAGGCGCAGGCCCAGGCGCAGCTCGCCCGTTCCCGACTTCTGCAGGACTTTCAGGGACACGAGTTCCGCCGCCAGCCGGTGGGCAGTGGAAAGCGGGAGCCCGGCACGCCGGGCGAGGGTGGCAACGGGCATGGACGGGTTTTCTGCGTCGAACGCCGAGATGACCCGCACGATTCGCTCCGCCATCGAATCACCGGAGGGGGAATTGGCCATACCAGTACTTTGGCACACGCGGGGGGCGCGTCGGTTAACCGGGGACGGCCCCCGCCTTGCGGGGGGGCCCTTCCCTTCGGTGCTTCTTCCGGGTTAGCGGAATTCGCTGCCCATGTCGTAGTCATCCAGCGGGATGGCGTGGAACTCGGGGCTCAGGCCGCCGTCAACGCCGGCGTAGTCGAAGTCGCTGAAGGCGCTCGGGCCGGTGAAGAGATTGGCCTTTGCTTCTTCGGTCGGCTCGACAGTGACCTCGGTGTAACGGGGCAGGCCCGTTCCGGCCGGGATCAGCTTACCGATGATGACGTTCTCCTTGAGGCCGAGCAGCGGATCGCTCTTGCCTTCCATGGCCGCCTGCGTCAGGACGCGGGTGGTTTCCTGGAAGGAAGCAGCGGACAGCCAGGACTCGGTCGCCAGGGATGCCTTGGTGATACCCATCAGCTCCGGACGGCCAGCGGCCGGACGGCGTCCTTCGGAGACCACGCGGCGGTTCTCGCTCTCGAACCGGCGGCGTTCTGCCAGCTCACCCGGGAGCAGGTCGGAATCGCCGGATTCGATCACGGTCACGCGGCGCAGCATCTGCCGGACGATGACTTCCACGTGCTTGTCGTGGATGCCTACGCCCTGGCTGCGGTACACGCGCTGGACTTCGTCCACCAGGAACTCCTGTGCCTTGCGCGGGCCGAGGATGCGGAGGATCTGCTTGGGATCCACTGCACCTGCAACCAGCTGCTGGCCAACCTCGACGTGGTCGCCGTCGGCAACCAGGAGGCGGGCACGGCGCAGGACCGGGTAGGCGATTTCCTCGGTGCCGTCATCGGGAGTGACAACCAGACGCATCTGGCGGTCGGTCTCTTCGATGGTGACCCGGCCGGCCGTCTCGGAGATCGGAGCAACGCCCTTGGGGGTACGTGCTTCGAAGAGCTCCTGGATACGGGGCAGACCCTGGGTGATATCTTCCGCCGATGCAACACCACCGGTGTGGAAGGTACGCATGGTCAGCTGGGTACCGGGCTCGCCAATGGACTGTGCGGCAATGATGCCGACGGCCTCGCCGATGTCCACGGTCTTACCCGTGGCCAGGGAGCGGCCGTAGCACAGTGCACAGGTTCCAACGGCCGACTCACAGGTCAGCACGGAGCGGACCTTGATGTCGGTGACGCCGGCAGCGAAGAGCTTCGCGATCAGCACGTCGCCGACGTCGTCGCCGCCCTTTGCCAGGACGTTGCCTTCTGCATCGGTGACGTCGGTGGCCAGCGTACGGGCGTACGCCGAGTTCTCGACCTCTTCGTGCAGCACCAGTTCACCGTTGTGATCCGGAACAGCAATGGTGACGTTCAGGCCGCGCTCGGTACCGCAGTCCTCTTCGCGGACAATGACGTCCTGCGAGACGTCCACCAGACGACGGGTCAGGTAACCCGAGTTGGCGGTACGCAGGGCGGTATCGGCCAGGCCCTTACGGGCACCGTGGGTAGCGATGAAGTATTCCAGGACCGACAGGCCTTCACGGTAGGAAGACTTGATCGGACGTGGGATGATCTCGCCCTTCGGGTTGGCCACCAGGCCGCGGATACCGGCGATCTGCCGGACCTGCAGCCAGTTGCCTCGTGCACCGGAGGACACCATGCGGTTGATGTTGTTCTCGATCGGCATGTTGTCACGCATAGCCTTGGCAACCTCGTTGGTTGCCTGGTTCCAGATGTCGATGAGCTCCTGGCGGCGCTCGTCTTCAGCGATCAGGCCCTTGCCGTACTGGCTTTCGACCTTGGCTGCGCGTGCTTCGTAAACCTCCATGATGGCGGGCTTGTCGATCGGAGCAGCGATGTCCGAGATGGCAACGGTCACGCCTGAGCGGGTGGCCCAGTAGAAACCGGAGTCCTTCAGGTTGTCCAGCGTCGCCGCCGTGACGACCTTCGGGTACCGTTCGGCCAGATCGTTGACGATCTGGGAGAGCTGGCCCTTGTCGGCAACTGCCTCGACCCAGGGGTAGTCCTCAGGCAGGGTCTGGTTGAACAGAACCTGGCCCAGCGACGTCGGGATGAGGGCAGGAGTGCCTTCTTCCCAGCCTTCCGGAGCGGGCTGATCGGCGCTCGGGACGAAGCCGTCAACGCGGATCTTGACCGGAGCGTTCAGGTGCAGCTCGCCAAGGTCGTGGGCCATGATGGCCTCGGCCAGCGATGCGAACACACGGCCTTCACCGGCTGCGCCCTGACGCTTGGTGGTCAGGTGGTGCAGGCCGATGATCATATCCTGCGAGGGCAGGGTCACCGGACGGCCGTCGGACGGCTTCAGGATGTTGTTCGAGGACAGCATCAGGATGCGTGCTTCGGCCTGCGCTTCGGGGCTCAGCGGCAGGTGCACTGCCATCTGGTCGCCGTCGAAGTCAGCGTTGAAGGCGCCACAGACCAGCGGGTGCAGCTGCAGGGCCTTGCCCTCAACCAGCTGCGGCTCGAAGGCCTGGATGCCGAGGCGGTGCAGGGTGGGTGCACGGTTGAGCAGCACCGGGTGTTCGGTGATGATCTCTTCCAGCACATCCCAGACCTGCGGACGGAAACGCTCGACCATGCGCTTGGCGCTCTTGATGTTCTGCGCGTGGTTGAGGTCAACCAGGCGCTTCATCACGAACGGCTTGAAGAGCTCCAGGGCCATCTGCTTGGGCAGGCCGCACTGGTGCAGCTTCAGCTGCGGGCCAACCACGATCACGGAACGGCCGGAGTAGTCAACGCGCTTGCCGAGCAGGTTCTGGCGGAACCGGCCCTGCTTGCCCTTGAGCATGTCCGAGAGCGACTTCAGCGGGCGGTTGCCCGGTCCGGTGACCGGACGGCCGCGGCGGCCGTTGTCGAACAGGGAATCAACGGCTTCCTGGAGCATGCGCTTTTCGTTGTTCACGATGATCTCGGGGGCCCCGAGATCGAGCAGGCGCTTCAGGCGGTTGTTGCGGTTGATCACGCGGCGGTACAGGTCGTTGAGGTCCGACGTCGCGAAACGGCCGCCGTCGAGCTGCACCATCGGGCGCAGTTCCGGCGGGATCACCGGGACAGCGTCGAGGACCATGCCCATGGGGCTGTTCGTGGTGGTCAGGAACGCGTTGACAACCTTCAGGCGCTTCAGGGCACGCGTCTTGCGCTGGCCCTTGCCGTTCTGGATGATCTCGCGCAGGTTCTCGGACTCCTGCTGCATGTCGAAGTCTTCAAGGCGCTTCTTGATGGCTTCGGCACCCATGGAGCCTTCGAAGTACAGGCCATAACGGTCGCGCAGTTCGCGGTAGAGACCTTCGTCGCCCTCGAGGTCGCCGACCTTGAGGTTCTTGAAGCGCTCCCAGACCTGCTCGAGGCGTTCGATGTTGTTGTCGGCGTCGCGGCGGACCTTGGCCATCTGGCGGTCGGCGGAGTCGCGGGCCTTCTTCTTGTCAGCGGCCTTGGCACCTTCACCTTCGAGGCGGGCAAGCTCACCCTCGAGGTCCTTGGCAATGGCGGCGATGTCGGAGTCGCGCTGGTCGACGAGGTGCTTGCGCTCCAGGTCGTGCTCGGCCTGCAGGTTCGGCAGTTCGGCGTGGCGGTTCTCTTCGTCAACGGCAGTGATCATGTACGCAGCGAAGTAGATGACCTTTTCGAGGTCCTTCGGCGCCAGGTCAAGCAGGTAGCCCAGGCGGGAGGGAACACCCTTGAAGTACCAGATGTGGGTAACCGGAGCGGCGAGCTCGATGTGGCCCATCCGCTCGCGGCGGACCTTGGCACGGGTTACTTCGACGCCGCAGCGCTCACAGATGATGCCCTTGAAGCGGACACGCTTGTACTTGCCGCAGTAGCATTCCCAGTCGCGGGACGGACCGAAGATCTTCTCGCAGAAAAGACCGTCCTTCTCCGGCTTCAGGGTTCGGTAGTTGATGGTTTCCGGCTTTTTGACCTCGCCGTATGACCAGTTGCGGATTTCGTCCGCAGTGGCAAGGCCGATTCGCATGAGGCCGAACGTGGAATCGTTGGACATGGGTCCCTGTTCTCTCTTGTTCTCTAAATCTGAATGTCTCGGGTACGGGAAGAAGCGAAAGCTGAACTGGTCCCCAGCCAGGGCCGGACGGTCCGGGTTAGGCGGCTTTAATATTCCTGCGAGCTCTGCGAGCAAGGAATTTCGTTGCCGCCGTTCCGGGCCGCCCGGCCCCAGCCGGGCCAGTTACGGCTAAACCTCTTCTACTGAGCTCGGCTCTGCGCGGGACAGATCAATACCCAGCTCTTCCGCGGCCCGGAAGACTTCTTCATCCGAGTCACGCATTTCAATCGTGTTGCCCTCGGTGGAAAGGACTTCCACGTTCAGGCAGAGCGACTGCATTTCCTTGATGAGCACCTTGAACGATTCCGGAACGCCGGGCTCCGGGATGTTCTCACCCTTGACGATGGCTTCGTAGACCTTAACGCGGCCGTGGATGTCATCGGACTTGATGGTGAGCAGTTCCTGCAGGGTGTAAGCGGCACCGTAGGCTTCCAGGGCCCAGACTTCCATTTCACCGAAGCGCTGGCCGCCGAACTGTGCCTTACCACCCAGCGGCTGCTGCGTGATCATGGAGTACGGACCCGTGGAGCGTGCGTGGATCTTGTCGTCGACAAGGTGGTGCAGCTTCAGGATGTACATGTAGCCAACGGAAATCGGATCCGGGAACGGCTGGCCGGAGCGGCCGTCGAACAGACGCGCCTTTCCGGAAGCACCGATCAGGCGGTCGCCGTCGCGGGTGACGTTCGTGGAATCCAGCAGGTTGGTGATTTCATCCTCGCTGGCACCGTCGAACACCGGGGTGGCGACAGTCGTGGGACCGGTTTCGCGCGGAAGCTCGGGCAGGTCCTTGACCCAGTCCGGCTCTCCCTCGATCTTCC
This sequence comes from Arthrobacter sp. 7Tela_A1, assembly GCF_049311065.1. Taxonomy (NCBI): domain Bacteria; kingdom Bacillati; phylum Actinomycetota; class Actinomycetes; order Micrococcales; family Micrococcaceae; genus Arthrobacter; species Arthrobacter sp. 7Tela_A1. The sequence continues at coordinate 30,363 of NZ_JAXIOO010000014.1, forward strand.
AGCCCTGCTTGGCAGCCCAGCCCAGGTGGATTTCCAGGACCTGTCCGACGTTCATTCGGCCCGGAACACCCAGCGGGTTCAGGACGATGTCGACGGGGGTTCCGTCTTCCAGGAACGGCATGTCTTCGATCGGGAGGATCTTGGAGATGACGCCCTTGTTGCCGTGGCGGCCGGCCAGCTTGTCGCCGTCCGTGATCTTGCGCTTGTGTGCCACGTAGACGCGGACCAGCTGGTTGACGCCCGGGGGCAGCTCGTCGTCGTTGTCGCGGTCGAAGATGCGCACACCAATGACGGTTCCGGACTCGCCGTGGGGAACCTTCAGGGACGTGTCGCGGACTTCGCGGCTCTTCTCACCGAAGATGGCGCGCAGCAGGCGCTCTTCCGGGGTCAGTTCCGTTTCGCCCTTCGGCGTTACGCGGCCAACCAGGATGTCTCCTGCTTCAACCTCGGCACCGATGTGGATGATGCCGCGCTCGTCGAGCTGGGAGAGGACTTCCTCGGACACGTTCGGGATGTCGCGGGTGATTTCCTCGGCACCGAGCTTGGTGTCGCGGGCGTCAACCTCGTGCTCCTCGATGTGGATCGAGGTCAGGACATCGTCGGAGACCATGCGCTGCGAGAGGATGATGGCATCTTCGTAGTTGTGGCCTTCCCAGGACATGAACGCAACGAGCAGGTTCTTGCCCAGTGCCAGTTCGCCCTGGTCCGTGGAGGGGCCGTCGGCGATGACGTCGTTGACCTCAACACGGGTGCCCTCGGAGACGGTCACGCGCTGGTTGTAGGCGTTGCCCTGGTTCGACCGAGCGAACTTCATGATCGGGTAGCTGGTCTCGGTGCCGTCGTCGTTCATGACGGTAACCAGGTCAGCCGAAACCTCGGTGACGACACCGGCCTTCGCGGCGGTGACGGAGTCACCGGCGTCGATCGCGGCGTACTTCTCCATGCCGGTGCCCACAACGGGACGCTCGGAACGGAGCAGCGGAACGGCCTGGCGCTGCATGTTGGCACCCATGAGGGCACGGTTGGCATCGTCATGCTCGAGGAAGGGAATCAGGGCCGTTGCAACCGACACCATCTGGCGCGGGGAAACGTCCATGTACTCCACGCCTTCGGGCTCAACGAGCACGGGCTCGCCGGATCCACCGCGGGCACGGACGAGGACGAGGTCCTCTTCGAAGTGCATGTCTTCGCGCAGCGGGGCGTTTGCCTGTGCGATCGTGCGCTCGACTTCGTCATCTGCGGTCAGGTAATCAACCTGGTCGGTGACGACGCCGTCCACAACCTTGCGGTACGGGGTCTCAATGAAGCCGAAGGCGTTGATCCGGGCGTAGGACGCCAGCGAACCGATCAGGCCGATGTTCGGGCCTTCAGGGGTTTCGATGGGGCACATACGTCCGTAGTGCGAGGGGTGGACGTCTCGGACTTCCATGCCTGCACGGTCACGGGACAGACCGCCCGGGCCCAGCGCGGAGAGGCGGCGCTTGTGCGTCAGCCCTGCCAGCGGGTTGTTCTGGTCCATGAACTGCGAGAGCTGGGAGGTTCCGAAGAACTCCTTGATCGCGGCAACGACCGGACGGATGTTGATCAGGGTCTGCGGCGTGATTGCCTCGACGTCCTGGGTGGTCATCCGTTCGCGGACAACACGCTCCATGCGGGAAAGGCCGGTGCGGATCTGGTTTTCAATCAGCTCGCCCACGGCGCGGATGCGGCGGTTGCCGAAGTGGTCGATGTCGTCGACCTCGACGCGGATGTCTACGTCTTCACCGTTGCGCTTGCCCGGGATGGTCTTCTCGCCGGCGTGCAGGGCCACGAGGAACTTGATCATCGCGACGATGTCGTCGATGTTCAGGACCGAGGCATCAGAATCGCCGATGGGCTTCTCGACGCCCAGCTTGCGGTTGATCTTGTAACGGCCAACCTTGGCAAGGTCGTAGCGCTTCGGGTTGAAGTACAGGTTCTCCAGCAGCGTCTTGGCGGCTTCGACCGTGGGCGGCTCTCCCGGACGCAGCTTGCGGTAGATGTCCAGCAGGGCATCTTCCTGCGTCTCCGTGGGGTCCTTCTCCAGGGTGGCGCGGATGGAGTCGTACTCGCCGAAGGTCTCGAGGATCTGTCCTTCGGTCCAGCCAAGGGCCTTCAGCAGGATGGTGACGGACTGCTTGCGCTTGCGGTCCAGGCGGACACCCACCTGGTCGCGCTTGTCGATTTCCAGCTCAAACCAGGCACCGCGGGAAGGGATGATCTTCGCGGTGTAGATGTCTTTGTCACTGGTCTTGTCAGCGGTGCGCTCGAAGTAGGCACCCGGGGAACGGACCAGCTGGGAAACGACGACACGCTCGGTGCCGTTGATCACGAAGGTGCCCTTCTCCGTCATCAGCGGGAAGTCACCCATGAACACGGTCTGCTGCTTGATTTCGCCCGTGTTGTTGTTCATGAACTCGGCCTTGACGTACAGCGGTGCCGAGTACGTGGCGTCCCGGTCCTTGCACTCGGCCATGGTGTACTTCGGGTCCGCGAATTCCGGCTCCGAGAAGCTCAGGGACATGGTGCCCTGGAAGTCTTCAATCGGGGAGATTTCTTCGAAGATGTCCGCGAGGCCGGAGGTGGTAGCGAAGCCGGCGTCGCCTTCTTCCTGCGCCTTCCTCAGGCGTTCCTTCCAGCGTTCGTTGCCGACGAGCCAGTCAAAGCTGTCCGTCTGCAGTGCAAGAAGATTGGGAACATCCAGCGGTTCGTGAATCTTTGCGAATGAAATCCGGGAAGCTGCGTTCTCCGGAGTGGTAGCGGTTGCGTTATTAGAGGTGCTCGAGGCGACCAAGAGGGATCCTTCCACAGACCTTCAGGCGTGTTTCACGCTCCCCCTCTGCACTGACGGACCTGGTCCGCGTGCGTCCTGGCGGGGCGCCGGGCATCGAACAGTTCTTGTGGGAACGCCTATCGATGCCGCCTGGCCCGTGACACAGCCCACCGCTATATGAAGGCTGAAGGTTAAGAGAGGGAAGCAAATATCCACTATAGGGCATTGGGGACACAGAAGTCTACCCGGTAATTGAAACCCCTGCCAGCTCTACCCTGGTTCCAGCAGCGCCGAACCTCTGGTTCTCCTCTGCTGCGTCCTTGCGGGGAGCTACGGGCGCGGTGCCAGCGTACCGATATGCGGCTGGCTACACACAAGCGTACCCCAAGTCCGCCGGCTGTGCGCGCTTTCATCCACACGCTGCCCTTCCCTGCACACCGCGCTGCTCCTCTGTTCCCCATCCCGCCTGCGCCGGGTGTGTCCCTCGCCACGGCCGGCGAGGTAGCCTAAGGGCAGAATTTGTACTTCCCCCAACTGAAAGTGGACAGTCCGCATGAGCACTTCGGCATTTGCAGGATCCGGCAGCGACGGCGCTCCGGAGGTGGTGATCGTCGGCGGCGCGCGAACTCCGCAGGGACGCCTGAACGGACAGCTGGCGGCCTTTACCGCCGTCGAACTCGGGGCCTTCGCCATCTCCGCCGCCCTGCAGCGTGCAGGTGTCTCTCCGTCCCAGGTGGACACGCTGATCATGGGCCATGTAGTACAGGCCGGCTGCGGGCAGAACCCCGCCCGTCAGTCCGCCATCAAGGCAGGGCTTGGCTGGGATGTACCCACGGTAACCATCAACAAGGTCTGCCTCTCCGGCCTCGCTGCGATTACGGATGCGGCGCGCCTCATCCGCTCCGGGGAAGCGACCGTCGTCGTCGCAGGCGGCCAGGAGTCCATGACCCGCGGCCCGCACGTGCTGCCGGGTTCACGCCAGGGCTGGAACTACGGCAACATGTCCGTGGTGGATTCCGTGGCACACGACGGACTCACCGATGCCTTCGACAACGAGTCCATGGGTGTTTCCACGGAACGGGGAAACACTGCCCTCGGGATCGGCCGGACCGCCCAGGACGAAGTTGCCGCCGCTTCGCACCAGCGGGCAGCTGCTGCGGCCGAGGCGGGCATCTTCGACGTCGAAATCGCCCCCGTTTCCGTTCCCCAGCGCAAGGGCGACCCGGTGGTGCTCACCGCCGATGAAGGAGTACGTCCCACCACCACCGTGGAAACGCTGGCCGGACTGCGGCCGGCCTTCGCAGCCGACGGGACGATCACCGCCGGCAACTCGTCACCGCTTTCCGACGGAGCGGCCGCTGTTGTCCTTGCCTCCCGCGCTTTCGCCGAGGAACAGGGCCTGGAGATCCTGGCCTTCGTGGGTATGCCGGGCCAGGTGGCGGGACCGGACAACAGCCTGCATTCCCAGCCGTCCAACGCCATTGCGCAGGCGCTCAAACGTGCCGGCTGGACAGCAGCAGACCTGGACTTCGTTGAGATCAATGAGGCTTTTGGTTCCGTCGCGGTGCAGTCCCTGCAGGAACTGGGGATCGACCTGGCCGATTGCAACATCCACGGCGGGGCGATCGCGCTGGGCCATCCGATCGGTGCTTCGGGTGCCAGGCTGGCCCTCCATGCCGCCCATGAACTGAACCGGCGGGGATCCGGACGCGCCGCCGTCGGACTCTGCGGGGGCGGCGGGCAGGGCGAGGCACTGCTCCTGTACCGCAACTAGGAGAGAGACTGCGAAACCAGGAGAAATGGTCATGGCGGAGGAGCTCCGAGGTCGAGACCGGGTGCTGCGGGCCGCGGACACACTGGGGCTGGATGTCACCATCGTGGACCGGCCGGCAGCGGCGAGCCTGCCGGAAGCGGCGGCCGCGCTGGGCATCAGCCCGGCGGACATCGTGAAGTCCCTGGTGGTGAGGCGCAGGGCCGGGGACTACCTGTTCGCGCTCGTTCCCGGCGATGAGCAGATTTCGTGGCCCAAGCTCCGCGCAGCAGCGGGGGCGAACAAACTCGTCCTGCCGCCGGCAGACGAGGCGTTCGAGGCCACCGGCTATCTCCGCGGCACGATCACGCCTCTGGGCAGCACAGTCGCGTGGCCCGTCTTCGCCGCGCCGGGAATCCGCGGCCGGCGCGTTTCCATGGGCGCCGGCGAGCACGGCGCCAGCCTGTTCGTGAACGGCGATGAGCTGCTCGCGGCGCTGGACGCCGAAGTCCTGGACATCACTGAACCGCTCCCCTAGCGGCCCCGGCCCCTGAATGCCAAAAGCCCCCGCTGCCTGATTCCAGGCGGCGGGGGCTTTTGAAAAGCGCTGCGGGCATGCCCGCGGAACTGATGCTACTTGAGCGTAACCGTGGCGCCGGCTGCCTCGAGGGCTTCCTTTGCCTTGTCAGCGGTCTCCTTGTTGGCACCTTCGAGGATGGCCTTCGGAGCGCTGTCAACCAGGTCCTTGGCTTCCTTCAGGCCCAGGGAAGTCAGTGCACGGACTTCCTTGATCACTGCGATCTTCTTGTCGCCGGCAGATTCGAGGATAACGTCGAATTCGCTCTTCTCTTCTGCAGCTTCAGCAGCGCCGCCGCCAGCCGGACCGGCAACTGCAACAGCAGCAGCGGTGACGTCGAAGGTCTCTTCGAAGAGCTTCACGAAGTCGGAGAGCTCGATGATGGACAGTTCCTTGAAAGCTTCAATGAGCTCTTCGTTGGTGAGCTTCGCCATGATGTGGCGTCCTTCCTATAAGTGGCGCCCGAGGGCGCCGGAGTTTGAGGGTGAAGAGTTCTTACTCTTCGGTGGCTGCTTCGGCGGCCGGTGCTTCTTCTGCGGCTGCCGGAGCTTCCTCCGCAGCGGGAGCAGCAGCGCCGCCTTCTTCTTCGAGCTTGATGCGCAGGGCATCGACCGAGCGGGCCAGCATGGACATCGGTGCCTTGAGGACACCGGCGACGCGTGCAAGCTGGAACTCGCGGGACTCGAGCGCAGCCAGGGCAGCAACACCGGACGCGTCAAGGGCGTTGCCCTCGAACACACCGGTCTTGATGATCAGCTGCGGGTTGGTCTTTGCAAAATCCGTCAGGCTCTTCGCAGCGGCAACTGCGTCACCCTTGATGAAGGCGATTGCAGTGGGGCCGGAGAGCTGGCCATCGAACGCGTCGATGCCGGCTTCCTTGGCTGCAATGCCCGTCAGGGTGTTCTTGACGACCGAGTACTTGGTGTCCTGGCCGAGCGAACGGCGCAGCTCCTTGAGCTGTGCAACGGTGAGCCCGCGGTATTCGGTTAGGACAGCGGCGGTTGAATCCTTGAAATCGTTGGCGATTTCTTCAACTGCTGACACCTTGGTTGGCGTTGCCATAACCCTCCTTCCGGGGAAAATAATGCCGGTGGATCTGGTCCCGCCCATAAAAAACGCCCCGGGCAGATGCACGGGGCTTCACTCAACGGATTTCTCCGGAGTTCAGTTCGTTCACCTGCGCAGGCCGCCCTCATGAGGGACTTTCGGATGTTTCCCCAACCGGTTTCCACCCGCGCAGGCTGAAGGTTCAGCTTTTACAGTGGGATTGAAGGCACATCGACCGACGGTCTTTGGTAGTTCAAGAGTACGGGAGATCCCGGGGAGGGACAAATCGGAGGCCTAGTCCAGGGAAAGCTCCTTCTGCCACTCCCCCGCATAGCCGATGGGGCGGAACCCGAGTTGCTCATTAATGGCGAGCATGTACCGGTTCTCCTCGGCGTTCCAGGTGTAAACCCGCTGCACTTCGGGGAAGTGCAGCCCGAGCTGCCGGAGGTTCCCGGCCTTCAACATCATCCCAAGCCGGTTGCCGCGGTGGCGCTGCAGCACCAGCGTATCGTCCTGGTAGGCCACGGCCGGCTTGCTCCGGGCAACTTCCAGCACGGTATGGCCCGCGAGCTCACCCGAGGCCGTATGGCGGACGGCGCACACGAGCACGCCATACCCCATCCCACGCGCTTTGCCCTCAGCTTCCCGCACTCTGGGCGCGTCCCAGACTTCGGGCACCAGGTCCAGGCCGCCCAGGGGTGCGTCAGTGCTCATCTTCTGCCTCAGCTGCGCGTAGGCATCCACCAGTGCGTCCGGGCATGCGTCCTGCCAGAAGACGAGTTCGTAGCCGGCGCCCGCGGCGCTGTCCGGGAAACCTTCCCCGGCACCGTCCGCCGGCAGGTCGAGCCGGCTGATCCGCTCAACGAGTTCCAGCCTGAATCCGCAGGCCAAGGCGTAGGACGCCGCTGCGTCCTGCGGGATGAACGACGCCGGACCCTCGCCGGCTGTTCCTTCCCCTCCGCCCAGCAGATGGTCGGTCTCCGCTATCAGGGTCCGCCGGCCGTCTGCGGCAGCCAGCTCCTCGGCCGCAGCACAGAGCGCCGCGCCGACGCCCCTGCGCCTCGCACGTGCATCCACCACCACGTTCATGGTGCCCGTATGCAGGTTGTCGGTCAGGGGAAAGTTGAGCTGGGCCACGCCGAGGATCACCTGTGCGGAACCGGCCCGTGCAACCAGCAGCTGCCGCCGTCGGGTGGGTGTGCTCCGGAGCCTGGCCAGCTGTGCCCGGGGCGTTTCGCAGAAGTCGTCATTTCCCCAGATCTCGCGCTGCTGGGCATTGAAGAGTCCGGCAACAGCCAGGAAGCCGTCCGCGTCCGGCAATTCCGTGCTTTGCGGCAGGACGAGCAGTTCCACAACCAAAGGAGTCATGGTCCCCATCCTCCCGGAAAAATCCGCCGGGTCCATAGATGGTTCCGCAGCGGAAACACAAAACGCCCGCAGCATAAGCTGCGGCCGTTGTGGGGAGGTAGCCTCCCGAAGTGATGCGCTGACTATGCGTCTGCGAGAACCTTCGTGACGTTCGGGTCCACGGCGATGCCGGGGCCGAAGGTGGTGGTCACGGTGGCCTTCTGGATGTAGCGGCCCTTGGCTGCGGACGGCTTCAGGCGAAGCACCTCTTCGAGGGCAGCTGCGTAGTTCTCAGCCAGCTTCTGCGCGTCGAAGGAGGTCTTGCCGATGATGAAGTGCAGGTTGGAGTGCTTGTCGACGCGGAAGTCGATCTTGCCGCCCTTGATGTCCGACACTGCCTTGGCAACGTTCGGGGTCACCGTTCCGGTCTTCGGGTTCGGCATGAGGTTACGCGGGCCGAGCACGCGGCCCAGGCGGCCGACCTTGCCCATGAGGTCCGGAGTAGCCACTGCGGCGTCGAAGTCGGTCCAGCCTGCTGCGACCTTTTCGATCATGTCATCGGAGCCAACGAAGTCGGCGCCGGCAGCGATTGCTGCTTCAGCCTTCTCGCCGGTCGCGAAAACCAGGACGCGGGCCGTCTTGCCCGTGCCGTTGGGAAGGTTGACCGTGCCGCGGATCATCTGATCAGCCTTGCGGGGGTCAACGCCCAGGCGGAAGGCAACCTCAACGGTTGCGTCCGTCTTGGACGGGTTGGTTTCCTTCGCCAGTGCTACGGCATCTACCGGCGCGTACAGCTTGTCCGCGTCGATCTTTGCCACAGCGGCTTCATATGCTTTGCTGCGCTTTGCCATCTGCTTTTTCTCCTTGTGCAGTTGTGGTCTGTCGGACCGCGCTCGGCCCTGCCACGTGCTGTCCTGCCCTGATGGCGGATCAGCGATGATGAATTTGGTTGTGCCCGGGCGAACCCGAGCGGAAAGGCGTTATTAGCCTTCGACGGTGATGCCCATGGAACGGGCGGTGCCTGCGATGATCTTTGCAGCAGCCTGGACGTCGTTGGCGTTGAGATCTTCCATCTTCTGGGTGGCGATCTCTTCAACCTGTGCCTGGGTCAGCTTCGCAACCTTGACGGTGTGCGGGGTGCCTGAGCCCTTGGCGACGCCGGCAGCCTTCTTGATCAGTTCAGCCGCCGGAGGCGTCTTGGTGATGAAGGTGAAGGAACGGTCTTCGTAAACCGTGATTTCAACCGGGATAACGTTTCCGCGCTGGGATTCCGTTGCAGCGTTGTACGCCTTGCAGAATTCCATGATGTTGACACCGTGCTGGCCAAGCGCGGGACCAATCGGAGGAGCCGGGTTGGCGGCGCCTGCATTGATCTGCAGCTTGATAAGGCCGGTGACCTTCTTCTTGGGGGCCATGAAAGGGTCCTTCTCTAAATTATGTTCCCGAAGAACAGGAGCGTCCATCCGGGTTGGTGGCCGCCGTGGCGCGGCGGCCGAACGCTGCTTGGCGGGATAAAGCGGTCCCGCGGCAGCGAAGTCTGGTTACTGCAGCTTTGTGACCTGGCCGAAGGAGAGCGTCACCGGAGTCTCGCGCTCGAAGATGGTCACCAGGACCACAAGCTGCTGAGATTCCGGCTTGATCTCGGAGATCGTTGCCGGAAGGGTTTCGAACGGTCCCTCGTTCACGGTCACGGACTCGCCGACCTCGAAGTCCACGGTAACGGCGGACTGCGCGGCCTTCGCCTGGGTGCCGGCGGCGGCAGCCTTGGGAGACACCACCGTGTGCTCCAGCATGGAGAAGACTTCGTTGAGGCTCAGCGGAACCGGGTTGTGTGCGTTGCCGACAAAGCCGGTGACACCCGGAGTGTGGCGGACGACGCCCCACGATGCGTCGGTGAGTTCCATGCGGACCAGGACGTAACCGGGGATACGTACCCGGTTCACGATCTTGCGCGTGGTGTTCTTGATCTCGACGACTTCCTCCATCGGGACCTGGATTTCGAAGATGTTCTCTTCCATGTCCAGGGTCTGGATGCGGGTCTCGAGGTTGGCCTTTACACGGTTCTCGTAGCCTGCGTAGGAGTGGATGACGTACCAGTCACCCTCCTGGCGGCGCAGCTTGGCCTTGAATGCTTCAACAGGGTCTTCTTCGGGCTCTTCAGCAGCCGCGGTTTCCGCTTCCTCGGTGGGAGCCTGTTCCGCGTCTTCGGCCGATGCGTCACCGGCAGCCGCCGTGGCGTCTGCTTCGGTTACCTGGTCCTCGGTATCCAGATCAGCGGTTTCGTCATTGATCTGTGATTCGAGTTCTTGCTCGGACACGTAGATTCCTGCTTTCTTCTTCAGAGCTCTTTTGGGTTTGTCACTAGCTCAGGTTCTTCGCCGTACCTTCAGGCTGTGCGGCTGGAGGTACGCCGGTGGCTAGCTTTCGCCGCCGCCCGAACCGAAGATCCACAGTGCGCCGGTGCCGAAGATGAAATCCAGCAACGACACGATGATCATCATGACCACCACGAAGGCCATAACCACGATGGTGAACCGCAGCAGCTCCTTGCGGGTGGGGGTCACCACCTTCTTCAGCTCAGCAATGACCTGGCGGAGGAAGAGGGCGATTCCGGCGAAGAAGCCGCGCTTCCGGGGCTTGCCTGAGGGGTGTCCCTTAGAGCTGCTGGCAGCTGTTTCGGTCACCTTTCGCCTCACTCATCTGTCGGTTCACAGTTCCGCAGCGTGCGCTGGGAACTGCTGCTTCATGAAGGAACTGCTCTAGACGGCGAAAAAACGACGTCATGCGCAGGGCAGACAGGACTCGAACCTGCAACCTGCGGTTTTGGAGACCGCTGCGCTACCAATTGCGCCACTACCCTTTGGGAGAGTCCTACATTACCGGTACAAACCTGCTCCGGCCTAACCGGGCCGCGGGCATGAACCAGCATCGAGAGAACAACACCGAGGATCAAGTCTACGCAATCTTTTCCCCTGAGTCGAACCGGCCCCGCGGGGCCCTGCGGGCACGGTCCCCAGACAGCCGCACGAGCGGTGTCCCAGCCGCAGGAATCAGCTCCCGGGGCCCGGCCGGAAAAGTGTAAAAGACTGCAATGTGACCCCGGCACGCCTAAGCTTGGCTTCCATACGGGGGCGGACACATCCGTCCTGCGCGGAAGGCACTGCTTTCCGCGGAACCACACACGTAACTGCACGCCTTCAGCATCAAACCAGACGGGAACGCCATGCCTTCCAACGGCCGAATCTCAGAGCGCATCGCCTCCATTGCAGAATCCGCCACCCTTGCAGTCGACGCGAAGGCCAAGGCCCTAAAAGCCGCCGGCCGCCCGGTGATCGGCTTCGGCGCGGGCGAGCCGGACTTTCCCACACCCGGCTACATCGTGGACGCCGCCGTTGCTGCCGCCCGGGAGCCGCGCTTCCACCGGTACTCCCCAGCGTCCGGACTGCCTGAACTCAAGAAGGCCATTGCGGAGAAAACACAGCGGGACTCCGGGTACGCCGTCGACCCTTCCCAGGTCCTGGTGACCAACGGCGGCAAGCAGGCCGTCTACGAGGCGTTCGCAACGCTGCTTAATCCCGGCGACGAGGTTCTGGTGCCGTCGCCGTACTGGACCACCTATCCCGAAGCCATCCGGCTCGCCGGGGGTGTCCCCGTTGAGGTCTTCGCGGGGCCGGAGCAGGGTTACATGGTGACCGTCTCGCAGCTCGACGCTGCCCTGACGGACAAGACCAAAGTGCTGCTGTTCGTCTCGCCCTCCAATCCCACCGGTGCCGTCTACCCTTCCGAGACGGTCGCGGAAATCGGCATGTGGGCCGCCGACCACGGGCTGTTCGTCGTGACCGACGAAATCTACGAACACCTGACCTACGACGGCGTGCCGTTCACGTCCATCGCCACGCGCTGCCCGGAGCTGGGGGACAAAGTCGTCATCCTTAACGGTGTGGCGAAGACGTACGCCATGACCGGCTGGCGGGTCGGATGGATGATCGCTGCGCCGGACGTCATCAAGGCTGCGACAAACCTGCAGTCCCACCTTTCATCCAATGTTTCCAACATCTCCCAGATGGCGGCCCTGGCAGCAGTGTCGGGCCCGCTGGCGGCCGTCGATGAAATGAAACTGGCGTTCGACCGCCGCCGCAAGGCCATGGTGGAGGCCCTGAATTCGATTGAGGGCATTAACTGCCCGATGCCTGAAGGCGCGTTCTACGCGTATGCCGACGTCCGCGGCCTGCTCGGGAAGGAATTCCCCGGTGCGGCAGGTCCGGTACGTCCGCAGACCTCGGCAGAACTTGCGGCCCTGATCCTTGACACCGTGGAAGTCGCCGTCGTTCCCGGTGAGGCCTTCGGCCCCTCCGGTTATCTGCGCCTCTCCTATGCCCTGGGCGACGACGACCTCAAAACCGGCATGGACCGCCTCAAGGACTTCCTGGGACAGGCCAAGGCCTAGAGCAGCCTGCGGGCTGCAGCCCACCTCGTCAGTTCGTGGCGCGAGGAGAGCTGCAGCTTCCGCAGGACTGCGGAAACGTGGGTCTCCACCGTCTTGACGGAAATAAACAACTCCTTCGCTACCTCTTTGTAGCTGTAGCCACGGGCTATCAGGCGCATGACCTCGCGTTCACGCACCGAGAGCCGGTCCAGTTCGTCCTCCACGCTGACCGTCGTCGAGGCCCCGAAAGCATCGAGGACAAACCCCGCCAGTCGCGGCGAAAAGACGGCGTCTCCGTCTGCAACCCGGACAACGGCGTCGGAGATTTCGGCGCCTGAAATGGTCTTCGTGACGTAGCCGCGTGCTCCGGCGCGGATCACGGTGACCACGTCTTCGGCTGCATCGGAGACGCTGAGGGCCAGGAACCTGGTAGAACCCAGGAGGTCGGCGCAGCCCGCAAGGACTTCGGCTCCGCCGCCTCCGGAGCCTCCGGGCAGGTGGACGTCCAAAAGCACTACCTGCGGCTGGAACCGGCGGATGGCTGCAATCGCAGCTTCTACCGTCGCGGCCTCGGCCAGGACATCGATCCGCGCGTCAAGGTCTGCCTTGAGGCCGGAGCGGAAAATAGCGTGGTCGTCCACCACCACTACCGAAATGGGTTCTGCTGGGCTGCTCAACTGTTCTCCGTTTCCCGTTTCGGTTCCACCGGGGCGTCAGCGCCGGCCAGTGGCAATGCCAAATGTATCTCGGTGCCGTCTGCACTGCTGCGCACCTTCGCTGTCCCGCCGTTCCGGGTCATGCGCCCGATGATCGATTCCCGCACCCCCAGGCGGTCCAGGGGTACGGCGGCCGGATCAAAGCCGCTGCCCCGGTCGCGGACAAACACTTCAGCTGCCTCGGGCCGGCATTCGAGGTACAGGGAGATCTGTCCGCCGGCGTGCTGGGCTGCGTTGAAGAGTGCGGCCCTGGCGGCCTGGACCAGCGCCGAGCTCTGTTCCGTCAGCTCCGCCGTGCCCACGGCGACAAAGTCCACCGGGTGGCCGTAGGCATCTTCCACCTCGGCGGCCGCGGCCTTGAGCGCGTCAGCCACCGTGCCCGTGCCCTTTTCCGGGTCCGCATAGAGCCATTGGCGCAGTTCACGTTCCTGTGCCCGGGCGAGCTTGACGACGTCGGCCTCGGAACCTGCGCGGTTCTGGATCAAGGCCAGCGTCTGGAGGACCGAGTCGTGGAGGTGTGCTGCGATCTCGGCGCGTTCGGTCTGGCGGATCCGGCCGGCCCGTTCAGCCTGGAAGGCCCGCCACGACTTCACGGCCCACGGTGCCAGCACCAGCGCGACGCCGGCCAGCACGGCCAGGGACGCCAGGGAGGCAGCCAGCAGGACATCCCAGGTAAAGGAACCGGAAATCACCAGCAGGAAGCCGGCGATCACCAGGACCAGCCCGGTCACCAGCCGGAACAGGCCCATTTTCCGGTTCCCTCCCGCTCCGGCGACCAGTCCGGCCCTCCTGCTGGCGTCCAGCTGGGACCAGGCGAGGACAGCACCTGCCACGATCACGGCGAAGGGAAGCAGGATCTGCACGTTGATTGAGGCACCCAGGGCCTGGGCGACGATGGCAGCGGCTGCCAGGAGCAGTCCGACGCCGATCAGGATTTCCCGGCTGCCCAATACGGCGGTGCCCGCACCGGAACGGTCGCCCTGGCCCTGCTGCAGGTAGCGGGCAAAGTTCTCCGCAACACTGCGCGGATTAGCTTCCCCGGCAGCCGCCTTTTCCTCCGCGGTGGGCACCATGATCCAGAGCCATCCATAGAGGACAACGCCGGCACCGGCCAGGAGTGACAGCAGCACCATCAGGAGGCGGACGGTCCGCACCGGCAATCCCAAGTGGACAGCCAGGCCGGGGCAAACGCCTGCCACTACCTTCTGCTGGGAACGGAGCAAGGGCGGTCTCATGCTCCAATCCAAGCACGCCGGACAGGCGAAACCGCCCCCGCTGCGGTCCAGGCGCACGGGTTCAGGGAAGGATCAGGGGTTGCTCAGGGGGAACCCGGATGCAACGAGCTGCCGGGAGCGGAAGACTGGAAAGCATGAACACGCACCCTTCCGAGCCCTCCAGCGGGCCCCCCGCCCCCGGGGGCAACATCCCGCCCGTTCAGCCAAAAGGCGGCGGAGCGCAGCAGAATTCCTTCTTCTTCTGGCTTCGGCAGCTGGGCCTCCGCCGCTCCCCGGACCGCTGGATTGGCGGAGTGGCCGGTGGACTGGCGCAGCGGACCGGCCTTGACCCAGTCCTCGTCCGCGGCCTCGTCATCCTGCTCTCCCTTTTCGGAATCGGCGTGGTCCTCTACGGCGTCGCCTGGGCACTGCTGCCCGAGCCAGATGGCCGGATCCACCTGGAGCAGGCGATCCGCGGAACCTGGACAGCGGGCATGACCGGCGCCCTGACCTTCACCATCCTTGGATTCAGCGGCCCGGGCATTTCCTTCTGGGCCGATGACGGCTGGCTGGGAGCAATCCTCTGGGGCCTCTTCTGGGTCGCTGCGGTAATCCTGGTCATCTACTGGGCCACGACACGGAACGGCCGGTCCGGTCCCGCCGGTACACCGGCCGGGGTACCGGGAACGGACCCGCACAGTGCTGCCGCACCACCCCAACCCTCCTGGCCCTCGGCACAGTTCCCGGCACCGGGCCCCTCTCCGGAGGCTACCGCCGGCTTCCCCCCTGCCGCCGGATACCCGGGTCCGGATGCGCCTACCATGCCGCTCCCCTTCCCTTCCGGAGCTACGGCCTACCCGGGACAGCCCCACCGGGACAGCGGTTTCGGCTACATGCCTGCCCCGCCGCCGCAGCCGCAGCCTGCCACAGCCCCCAGCACCTCACCCCCGGCGTCGTGGGCTGCACTGATCTGCGGATTCGCCCTCCTCGCGGCGGGAACCCTGCTCGCACTGGACTACACGGGCATTTACGACCTCGGATCCCCGGCAGCAGTCGCCCTCGCAACCGCAGGCGTAATCATTGGCCTCGGCGTCGCAGGACTCGGCGCGGCCGGCCGGTCCTCCGGCATTGCAGGCGGGCTCGGAGTCCTCGCCTTGATCGGAGCGCTGCTGTTCAGCGGCAACTATGCCTACCGGAACCTGGTGGTCGCCAACGAGTCCAGCTGGAGCGCCGAGCAGTCCAGCAGCGCAGCAGAGGGCTACAGCGTGATCGCCGCCGACGGTGCCCTGGACCTGCGCGGTGTCGCCGGAGACCTCAAGGACGGTGATGTCATTGTTCCGGTGAGCGTGGCCGCTGGCGATCTCACCATCCTGGTGCCCGACGACGTTCCGGTCTCGGTCTACAGCGAAATGGCCATGGGCGAGGTGGAGCTGGAGTACGGCGGAACACAGGCCACCTTCGGCGGCTTGTGGGTCGGCGACCAGGAGCGGCAGCTGAACCCCAACGCAACCGGTAACCGGATCGTCATCCAGATCAAGGGTGTCGCCAGCCACGTGCTGGTGACCGCGAACGAAAGCAGCCTCAAGCAATGAGCGATTTCACGAACGAATCCGAGAAGATCGGAGCCGGGGGCACGAGCGCCTTCGGAAGCGGTCCGTCCGATGACACCTACCTCCCGGAACACGAACCTGAGCGCCGGCCGCTGCGGGTTGGAACGATCGTCTGGGGCCTTGTCCTGGCAGCAGTCGGCGGACTGATCCTGACCGTCCAGCTAACCGGCATCCGGCTCGACACCGAAATGGTGCTGCTCGGCTTGCTCATCGGTGCAGGCGCCGCCCTGGTCATCGGAGGGCTCCTGGCGGTGCTGGGCCGCCGGCGAACTCCATAACATCTCCCCCGGCTCCGCGCCGGGACCCTACTCCGGCACCAGAACTGAAAGCAGGCAGAATATCCCCATGGAAAAGTTCTATGACGTACTCCGTTCTTCCCCCATCAAGCGTGCCCGCGGCGGCTGGGTCGCCGGCATCTGTGCCGGAATTGCCCAGAAGTTTGGCTGGGACGTCTCCCTGGTGCGCATTGGCGTGCTGCTGAGCTTCCTGCTGCCGTTTATCGGCATCGGCACCTACCTGGTGGCGTGGCTTCTGCTGCCCACCACCGACGGCACAATCGTTTTGCAGAAACTCATCCGCAGCTAAAGCCGGTGCGGCCCCGGGAAGTAAATCCCGGGGCTCGCTGCCCCCGGGCGCCGCGTCTATGACGGCGCGGTGGGCCGCGGTGGCTAGAATCAAAGAAGGCCGCCGCCCACCAACAGATCCAGGGGTTCTGCAATGAAGATCGGCATTCTCACCAGTGGGGGCGACTGCCCCGGACTCAACGCGGTGATCCGCGGAGCAGTGCTCAACGGCATCAAGACGCACGACGCGGAGTTTGTCGGCTTCCTCGACGGATGGCGCGGTGTAGTTGACGGGGACATCATTGACCTCCCCCGGACAAGGGTCCGCGGCATTTCCAAGCAGGGCGGCACCATTCTGGGCACTTCCCGCACCAACCCCTTCGAAGGTCCCAACGGGGGCCCGGAGAACATCAAGGCAACGATGGACCGGCTCGGCATCGACGCTGTGATCGCCATCGGCGGAGAAGGAACGCTCGCGGCCGCACAGCGGCTTACCGATGCAGGCCTCAAGATCGTCGGTGTCCCCAAGACAGTCGACAATGATCTCGACGCAACAGACTTCACTTTCGGCTTTGACACTGCCGTCCAGATCGCGACAGAAGCGATTGACCGGCTCCGCACGACGGGTGAATCCCACCACCGCTGCATGGTTGCGGAGGTTATGGGACGCCACGTCGGCTGGATCGCCCTGCACTCCGGAATGGCCGCCGGCGCGCACGCCATCCTGATTCCCGAGAAGCCCGTCAGCCTGGACCAAATCGCCCAATGGGTCAACGATGCGCGAGAGCGCGGCCGTGCTCCCCTGGTGGTTGTCGCCGAAGGCTTCGTCACCACGGACATGGAAGCCCCCCACTCCGAGCGCGGACTCGATGCCTTCGGCCGTCCCCGCCTTGGCGGGATCGGCGAGCTGCTGGCTCCGGAGATCGAGGCCCGAACCGGCATCGAAACAAGGGCCGCGGTACTGGGACACATCCAGCGCGGCGGCGTGCCTACTGCCTTCGACCGGGTGCTGGCGACTCGCCTGGGCATGTCAGCCGTGGACTCCGTGATGGAGGGACTGTGGGGCACCATGGTTTCACTTCATGGAACGGATATAGTCCGGGTTGGATTCGAAAAGGCGCTCGGCAACCTCAAGACGGTTCCGGAGAGCCGCTACGAAGAAGCCGCCATCCTTTTTGGTTAGGGCTCCTATCAAATTGGGGAGCCGGACTTGCGCAGGGCGGCGCACCCCCGTGTAGTTTGAAATTTATGGACCTTGACCCCGGCACTATTGCCATCATCCAGCTCGCATGGTCCCGCAGGCTGGGACTCGACGACGATGCCCTGGCGGCCGCGGACCGCCACGAGCGCATCTACGACGTCCATGACGAGGCCCAGGAAGTTTCGTTCGTCAACCTGTTTGGCCGCGAAGTCTTTTCCGGACCGGGATGGGCGGCCAAGCAGGTCCGCTCCATCAGCGGCGCCGAGCTGAGCAGTGATGCAGCGCTCTTACGGCTTTCCCACGAGCACGGCGGCTGTGCGATGGCCACCGAGTACCTGTACTACGCCGATTCTTTTCCCCCTGTTCCCCCCGCCGAAGAACTCGCTGTCGCCCAGGAGCCGCACTTCGCTGAAGCCTTGGAACGCCTCTGCCCTCCGGACGACGTCATCGAAGCGAAGCTTTCGCACCGGGATTCGCTGTTTGTGCTGGTGGATGATTCTGACGGGAACAGTCCGGTCCCGGTTGCGGGCGCCGGCTACAGCATCAGGGACGGCATCCTGGCCGACGTCGCGGCACTGACAGCGCCGGGCCTGCGGATGCGCGGGCTGGGTTCCTACGTCACCAGCATTGCGGTCGAAGACGCCATGGCTGCAGGGCTGATTCCGCAGTCACGCATTCCCTCGAACAACGTCGGCGCGACGCGGACAGCGGCAGGCGCAGGGTTCGTCCCGGCGGGCATGCGGTCCTCCGTGTCCCTGACCGCCTAGGCTGCCCGCCGGCACCAGTACCCTAGGCGGTTCCGGAGAGCAGGTCCGTCCGCTGGAAGTAGGCTGCAGTTGCCCGGGCAGAAGGGTTCCCGGCATCCGGGTCGGCCCCGGCTTCAGCCAAGACACGGACGACGTCCGCGTATCCCTTGAAGACAGCCCCGGCCAGCGGCGACTGCCCGCGGTCATTGAGCGTATTGACGTCCGCACCCTGCTCCACCAGCAGCGCAACGGTCTCCGCGTGGCCGTGGTAGGCGGCAAGCATCAGCAGGGAATCTCCTGCCGAGTTGGTCAGCGTTGCCGGCACACCGGCCGTGACGTAGGTGCGCAGGAGCCCGGTGTCTCCCTCACGTGCCGCGTTGAACAGGCGTTCGGCCAGTTCGAGCATGTCGGCTTCCATGCCGTCCTGTGCTGTGTTGGGGGAATCTGTCATGTGTCTCCGTCCTTCCTTTGCCCCGCGCTGCCTGGCCGCGGGGCTGTTCCTGGTTCAGGGCACCCGGCGCTCAGCCGCGCGCCCGCGGCGTACGCAGCAAACCGGTCGGGCGGCCGACTGCCTGCCCCGCGGCCGGGGAAACAATCATTTCCTGGGCTGCGGCGTACAGTTCGCCCTCGTCATCGACGGTCAGCTGGGCTTCGGGGTCTACTGACCGCTTGATAACGGCCAGGGCCACCGCTCCCATTTCATAGTGCTGGGCCACCGACGTCACGCGTCCAACCGTGCGCTCGCCAAACTTCACGGGAGCACCGGCAGCCGGGAGGGTGTGCTGGGATCCGTCCAGCTGCAGGAAAACCAGCCTGCGCGGCGGGTGCCCGAGGTTGTGGACTCGTGCCACTGTTTCCTGCCCCTTGTAACAGCCCTTGGCCAGATGGACTGCGGTGCGGATCAGGTCGAGTTCATGCGGAATGGCTTTATCGTCCGTTTCCATGCCGATCCGGGGCCGCCAGGCAGCGATGCGCAGCGCCTCGGCCGCCATGGCTCCGGCCAGCGTGCGCCCGGAAGCCGCAACAGCATCCTCAAGGGAAGCACGCGGAATCAGGTATTCATACCAGGTGCGTTCAAGGCCCGGATGGGTTTCCTCCGGAGTCTCCGTGTAGGCAAATCCTCCCGGACCAACCTTGGGCCAGGGATCACTCCAGGTGAGGTAGCCGGACCAGGCGGGCACTTCGGCAACAGAGCCCGCAACGGCCCAGTCGGCGCTGACGTCCTGAATCTCGACCCGAAGCATGAACTTCATGCTCTGGAGCCACGACGCGAGAACCGGCGCTTCGTTCCCCTCCACGATGAGCCAGGTGCGTTCGCCGTCGTCGAGCACACGCGCATCATGCTCGATGCGCCCCTGGACACTGAGCAGCAGCAACTCCGTACTCTCTCCCGGGGCGAGGGAAAGCAGCTGCTGCGAGGAGAGCGTGTTCAGCCAGCTCAGGCGGTCCGGTCCTTCGACCGTGACAACTCCCCGGTTGGAAAGGTCGGTGACGGCCTCGCCGCGGGCCAGGGCACGCTGTTCGCGCAGGGGATCCCCGTAATGGGCCGCGATGCCGGTATCCGGGCTGCCGGATTCGACGGCGCCGGGACGGGTCAGGAGAGGGCTCTTGATGCTCATGTCAGGTGCAACGTCCTTGGCTGGGAGCGGTATTCCGGGAAGGAGCATGGAGGGTGCCATACCGTGCCCCGCGGCACCGTAAGCGGGCACCGGCGGCTAGGGCTGCTTCTTCAGGATGGCGGAGGCGTGCGCTTCCAGTGCCTTGCCCTCTGCGGCTACGTCCCAGCGCCAGTAGAGATCGCCGTTCACCAGCCCGTAGATGCGGGTGGCCGCGGTGTATTCCTTCGAGTTGACGCCGCGCATGACGAGGTCCGTGCTCAGCTGGATCTGCGGGCCCTTGATCTGTCCGTAGTACAGTTCGGCGATTCCGCCGGGATGCACGATCGTGGCGGTGATGTCGAAACCGCCGTCGTCATTGCGCAGCTGTTCAACCTCATCGGCGCTGCGCATGGCGGGAACAATGTCCGCGGGGATCAGGCCCGGCCCGCCGTCGGCGTCGTTCAGGGGGCGGTCCAGGGCCCAGAAGCCCGTTTCCACAGCCAGTGGCCGCAGTACCGTGCCTTCCTCGTCCGTCAGCCAGCTCTCCGCCGTGTATTGCAGGTAGGGCAGGCCGTTCTGCGCGAAGGTGACACGCTGGGAAAAGTGCTCGGATTCGGCATCGCCTTCGCCGAGGCGGCCCGATCCTTCCCACACTCCGAGGAGCCAGGAAAGCGGCACCAGTTCAGGTGTCAGGTCAGTGGGGATCTCCATGGGCATGGCCGGACCCTTCCTGTGGTTTTACGGGTGTGGAATTACTTCTGACCCTTGTACAGGCGTGCCACGACGAGGGCTGCGAAACCGGCCATGGCCAGGCCGGCAACACCCAGGAGAACAATGAAGAAGATTTCAAGAGCAAGAAGCGACATGCCTACATCCTAACCTGACGGCAGACTGCTTTGTCTCCGTTACGCCGTGCGGCAGGGGCCTCTACGGAACCAGCAGGCGGCCGGCGAAGTACACCGCCGTACCCAGCGCCAGAACCGGCGCCATGCCGGCTGAGATCAAGCCCGGCAGTCCGGGAGCATCGTCCCGGATCAGCGCAAGACGGCGCACCGCTACAACCACGGCGGCGCACAGCGCACCGATGAAGGCGCCGGCAGCCACGGGAAGTCCCGGCACCAATGCTGCGGCTGCGGCAGCCGCAAGAGCTCCCGTCAGGACACCAAAGGGCGCGGTGATCCGGTCCGGAAGCGGAATCAGGGAGACGGCGACGGCAACGGCGATCGCTGCAGCACTGGCGACGATCAGCCCTTGGGTACCTTCGGCACCTGCCAGCCTGTCCGCGGCAACCCATCCCGCTCCCATGCCGGCGACGAGTGCTCCGCTAATCACGCCCAGGGTCGATTCCAGGCGCTGGGCCTGGCCGGTGCCGCGCAGCAGTTGAATCACGAAGACGGCACCCACGCCTACGGCAACGACGCCCGGCATCCAGGTCAGCATGGCAGTGGCCGGGGCAAAATAGGCCGCGGCAGTACTGCCTGCCCCAACGAGTGCCAGGACAGCTCCCTGGGTCTTGCGGGCGGGAACCCCCAGCAGGTACGGCCAGCCGAAACCGGCCAGTGCTGCTGCCGCTCCGGTGACGATGGCGACTGCTTCGGGAGAAACGTAGGATGCTGCCACGATGCCGGTCAGTACAGTGGCGGCCGGCACCGCTATGGTCCAAAGTTTCACCCTAGCCATACTGCCTTATTACGCGGCACTCATAAAAGCTACGGGTTCTCCGCGTGCCGCTGGGTATACTTTCAACCACTCTCTGGCCGCTGGGACCGGGTAGTAAACGTGCCCGATGATGTGCGCCTAACTTTCGGAGGTTCTATGTCGCACATTCTGCTCCTGACCAACAGTGCCGGGTCTTCAGTTGAAATCCTGCCTGCCCTGGAACTCCTGAACCACAAGGTCCACATAGTCCCGGCCGAACCGACTGCCCTGCTGGATATCGAGCCGTGCGAAGTTGTGCTTGTCGATGCCCGCAAGGACCTGGTCGGCGCCCGGTCGCTGACACAGCTGCTTAAGGCCACCGGACTCGGGGCACCGCTGATCCTGGTCCTGACCGAGGGCGGCATGGCCGCTGTCGCGGCGAACTGGCTGGCCGACGACGTCGTCCTGGACACAGCCGGTCCGGCCGAGCTGGAGGCCAGGCTGCGCCTGGCCGTCTCCCGGTCCAATGCCGCTGCCGCGGACACGGGCACCGAGATCCATGCCTCCGGCGTCGTCATCGATGAGGCCAGCTACACCGCCCGCGTCAGCGGCACGGCACTGAACCTCACGTACAAGGAATTCGAACTCCTGAAGTACCTCGCCCAGCATCCGGGCCGGGTCTTCACCCGCGACCAGCTGCTGCATGAAGTCTGGGGCTACGACTACTACGGAGGCACCCGTACCGTAGACGTGCACGTCCGGCGCCTCCGCGCCAAGCTGGGGCCGGACCATGAGAACCTGATCGGCACCGTGCGCAACGTCGGCTACCGGTTCGCACGCTCACGGACATCTGAGGAGCAGACGGCCGCCGCCGGACGCGAGGGCTGATCTGTCTCCCCTGACAGGCCTATGGGGGCTAGTCTTCTTCAATGAGCGAGAATCCCCTGACCACATGGCCTATCCTCACTACCCGCGGCACTCCTGACGAAGGTTCACTGCGCGGCATCCTGGAGCTTGCCGGCGCTGCCGCCGAGGCTGACGGTAATCCCCCGCTCTCGGAACAGACCCTGGTGGACCTGCGCGCAGCTGACGCAGATCCGGACCATCTGCGCGTCTACTCCACGTTCGCCCATGACGACCGCTCTGATCCCTCCACCACCCAGGAACTCGCCGGCGTCGCCGTCCTGGGCGTTGACCCCGGAGATCCGGACGCCGGCGTCCTGGAACTCGTGGTGCATCCGAACTACCGCAACAAGGGCGTGGGCTCGGCGCTGGCCCGTGCCGTGCGGGAGGACACCGGCCGGGATTACAAGGCCTGGTCCCACGGCAACCATGAGGCAGCCGTCAGGCTGGCCGCCCACTTCGGCTACCGGCCGGTGCGTGAACTGTGGCGGATGCGCCTGACCCGCGATTCCCTCAAGGCGGAGCTGCCCGCGCCGTCCCTGCCCGACGGCGTCGTGCTGCGTTCCTTCGAACCCGGACGCGACGAAGATGCCTGGCTGAAGGCCAACGCAGCGGCCTTCGCGCATCACCCGGAACAAGGCGCCATGACCCGCGCGGACCTGGCAGCGCGGATGGAAGAGCCGTGGTTTGATCCTGCCGGGTTCCTGCTGGCGGTCCGCGAGGACGACGGCGAGCTGCTGGGCTTCCACTGGACCAAGGTCCACCCGCGCATGGGCAGCCATCCGGCCATGGGTGAGGTGTACGTCGTGGGGGTCACCCCGGAAGCGCAGGGCTCCGGGCTGGGCAAGGCCCTGACGCTGGCCGGCATCCGGCACCTGCACGAGGCGGGCCTGGACGCCGTCATGCTCTACGTGGATGCGGACAACGCCCCCGCGGTTGCGCTCTACCGAAGGCTCGGTTTCGTGCGCTGGGATGTAGACGTGATGTACGCGGCGGAATAGGCGCTGCCGGCTTGTAATGTGGAGGATGAGGTGCGGCACCGGGCTACCGGCGCACGCAGCCTGCCAGAACTGCCAGGGGAGAAAACACTATGGATTCCGACACCGCAGCCAGCACACGGACGTCCTTCGGGTCGGCCGAAGCCATGCCGGCACCGCGGGCAACGCAGGACCGCATCGACATCCCGGACTTCGGGCCCGCACTGCTGCCCAGCGGTGAAGTCACCCCGGATCGTTTCCTTGACCGCGAAATCAGCTGGCTGCACTTCAATGCCAGGGTCCTGGAACTGGCTGAGGACCCTGATCTGTACCTGCTGGAGCGGGTCAACTTTCTCTCCATCTTTGCCTCGAACCTGGATGAGTTCTTCATGGTGCGGGTCGCCGGCCTCAAGCGCCGCATCGCCACCGGCCTTGCCGTGCCCTCCGCCGCCGGCCTCAGCCCGGTGGAACAGCTGGAGGAAATCACCGAAGCAGGCTACCGGCTGCAGCAGCGGCATGCGGAGGTCTTCGCCCGGCAGATCCGCCCGGCGCTCGACGACGAGAACATTCACCTCATCAGCTGGAAAGAACTCGACGACGCTTCCAAGGCCCAGCTGCACCGCCAGTTCGCGGCGAAGGTTTTTCCGATCCTGACCCCGCTCGCCGTCGACCCGGCACACCCGTTCCCGTACATTTCCGGGCTCTCCCTGAACCTCGCTGTGGTGGTGCGCAACCCGGTCAGCGGAAAAGAGTTCTTCGCACGGGTGAAAGTACCGGACCAGCTTCCGCGGCTGGTCTCCGTCGACGGGCCCAGGGCTGGAACCGTCGCCGGGCGGACAGCACGCTTCATTCCGCTCGAGGAAGTCATTGCCGAGCACCTCGACCAGCTCTTCCCCGGCATGGACGTCGTGGAGCACTACACCTTCAGGGTCACCCGCAACGAGGATCTGGAAGTTGAAGAGGACGACGCCGAGAACCTCCTCCAGGCGCTGGAGAAGGAACTGCTCCGCCGCCGCTTCGGACCGCCCGTACGGCTCGAAGTCACTCCGGATATCAATCCGAGCATCCGCGAACTGCTGGTGCGCGAACTCGGCGTGGAAGAAGACGAGGTCTACACCCTTCCGGCGCCGCTGGACCTGCGCGGACTCAGCGTCATCAGCCGCATCGACCGGGCGGACCTGCACTATCCCAAGCAGGTTCCGCACACGAGCCTGCACCTGAAGGAATCCGAAACCTCCAAGCCGGCTGACGTCTTCGCTGCGATGCGCCGCCGGGACATCCTGCTGCACCATCCCTACGACTCGTTCTCCACTTCCGTCCAGGCCTTCCTGGAACAGGCAGCAGCGGATCCCCGCGTACAGGCCATCAAGCAGACCCTCTACCGCACGTCGGGCGACTCCCCCATTGTCGACGCGCTGATCGACGCCGCAGAGTCCGGCAAACAGGTCCTGGCGCTGGTGGAGATCAAGGCCCGCTTCGACGAGCAGGCGAACATTTCCTGGGCACGCAAGCTCGAACAGGCCGGCGTCCACGTGGTCTACGGAATCGTGGGGTTGAAGACCCACTGCAAGCTGTCCCTGGTGGTGCGCCAGGAGGTCGACGGGCTGCGCCGCTACTGCCACATCGGAACCGGCAACTACCACCCGCGTACTGCCCGGTACTACGAGGACCTTGGACTCCTCACCGCCAACGACAAGGTCGGTGAAGACCTGACCAAACTGTTCAACCAGCTCTCCGGCTACGCCCCCAAGTCCACGTTCAAGCGCCTGCTCGTGGCACCGCGGTCGGTCCGCTCCGGACTGATCGACCGGATCGAACGTGAAATCGCCAATAAGAAGGCCGGACTGGACGCGCGGGTCATCATCAAGGTCAACTCCATGGTGGACGAGGCGATCATCGATTCCCTCTACCGCGCCTCGCAGGCAGGGGTGCGGGTGGACGTGATCGTGCGGGGAATCTGTTCGGTGCGGCCGGGCGTTCCCGGCCTCAGCGAGAACATCACCGTGCGTTCGGTCCTGGGACGTTTCCTGGAGCACTCGCGGGTTTTCGCGTTCGCCAACGCCGGGGACCCGGTGGTCTACATCGGGTCTGCGGACATGATGCACCGCAACCTGGACCGCCGTGTGGAGGCCCTGGTCCAGCTGGGGTCCAAGGACGACATTACGGACCTGATTGAGCTCATGGACCGCTACTTGGACGCCGGAACTGCGAGCTGGCACCTGGACGCCGACGGCATCTGGACCCGGCACCACAAAGACGGGAACGGAACCCCGCTCGAGGATGTGCAGTCCTGGCTCCTGGCTTCACGCTCCCGCCAGCGTGCGCTGGCCCGCCGCTAATGCCCGGCACGGATAGCTCCGCTTCCCCGCAGGGGACCGGCAGCACCGAACCTCATTCGGGCCAGGACACGCCCGAAGAGACAGCCGCGCTGCTGCTGGGCCAGGACAACACGGATCTGGACCTCACCGGGGAGCCGCGGGTAGTTGCCGCAGGCGCGCTGTGCTGGCGGGTGCGTGCCGAGGGGCTGCAGGTCCTGCTGATCCACCGTCCGCGGTACGGCGACTGGTCCTGGCCCAAAGGCAAACTCGACGCCGGCGAGACCTTGCCGGAATGTGCCGTCCGCGAGGTGAAGGAGGAAGTGGGGCTGGAAATCCGGCTCGGCATCCCGCTGCCGGAAACCCGCTATCCCGTGGCTTCGGGAATCAAGGCAGTCCATTACTGGGCGGCGCAGGTCGACGACGAGAAGCCCCGCCCGGACCGCAAGGAAGTCGACGGGTTCCGCTGGTCCGCGCCGGAAGAAGCCTACGAGCTGCTCACCAACCCGACCGACCGGGCCCCGCTGGAAGCACTGGTCACCGCTTTCGAAGCCGGGGACCTCGCGACGTGGCCGCTGATCATCGTCCGTCATGCCAAGGCCAAACCCCGCTCCTCCTGGGCCAGGGCAGAGGGCGACCGTCCGCTTGCCGCAACGGGGCAGCGCCAGGCCAAGGCGACCGCACGCCTGCTCGTTGCGTGGCAGCCGGGCCGGGTGGTGTCCAGTCCATGGCTCCGGTGCGTCCAGACCATGGGCCCGTACGTCAATGCCCGCAAGCCCAAGTTCAAGACCGTGGACGCGCTCACGGAACACAATGCCAAGCGCAAGCCCGGGAAGGCGCGCGGCGCCGTCGACAACCTCTTTGAGAAAATGCGGCCCGTGGCGCTGTGCACGCATCGCCCGGTCCTGCCCCTGGTCTTCGAGGTCCTGGCCTCAACCATGACCAATGCCATGGCGGACAAGCTCCCGGACAAAGACCCCTACCTTGCCCCGGGCGAAATGGTGGTTTGCCAGGTCAGCCGCCGCAATCCGCGCCGAACCGTTTCCGTGGAACGCTACCGCCCGTTTGATGACTAGGGTTTGACGATTTGGCCCCCGGGACCCGCTGCCGCCGGTGCATGCGTAGCCTATCCTTGGCGAGCTAAGCCTATCCGTCCTTTTATCCGCAGGTCAGCGCACATATTGTAGGGCTATGAGCAAATTCACCGAACTCCTTGAAGCCCAGATCGGGAACGAATTCAACGCCTCGCAGCAGTACGTCGCCATGGCCGTGTACTTCGACGGCGAAGACCTCCCGCAGCTGGCACGCCACTTCTATGCGCAGTCCGTCGAAGAGCGGAACCACGCCATGATGCTGGTCCAGTACATGCTCGACCGGGACCTGCCCGTGCGGATCCCAGGCATTGCCGCGGTGAAGAACGACTTCTCGGACGTCGTCGAGCCGATCGCGCTGGCCCTCGCGCAGGAGAAGCAGGTCACCTCCCAGATTGAGGCCCTGTTCGCTGCTGCCCGCGCCGAAGGCGATGCCCTCGGCGAGCAGTTCATGCTCTGGTTCCTCAAGGAGCAGGTGGAAGAGGTGGCGTCCATGAGCACGCTGCTGACCGTGGCCCGCCGCGCAGACAACCTCTTCGACCTGGAAAACTTCATGGCCCGCGAGCGCGTTGGCGACGGCGGCGCGGACTCGGGCGCTCCCGAGGCAGCGGGCGGCGCCCTCTAGGCTTCACTCCCCACTTCTCCCCCCATCGAGATAGCAGAAACGGCCCGTATGAGCGCTCATACGGGCCGTTTCTGCTATCTCGATGGTTCGGGAGCCTTGACCGATGGAGTTTTGTACCAAATACTCGGTACAAATAATTCGTGCAGGACATCGGGGGATCGTTGTGAACGCTTTTGTATCCGCGGCAGGCAGCCTGCTGTTCTGGGGCGTCGTCCTGGGTTTTATGGTGCTGTCTGTACGGCCCCGGCCCGGAACGGACGCCCGGACCATCACAGAAGCCGCCCAAAAGTATGCCCGCCGGATCGGAATCGTTGCACTGGCAACCGCCGTTTGGCTTCCCGGAGTGCTGCAGCCGGTATTACAGGAGGCCGGCGGGCAACTCTGGTGGGACGGGCACTACGCACTTTCCTCGGCGCTGCTGGAGCTCGGGGCTCCGACGGTCTTTGCCCTCGCCGTACTGGCGGTGGGAGAGGTCACGTGGCCGCGGCCGAGGGGCACCGTCCGCACCGCACGCCTCGAGCACCGCGGAGTCCGCGAGCTGATCCCCGGGTACATGACCGGCGTCGCCTGTTTCTTCCTGGGCTATAACCTGCTCGTGCTGGGGACGACGGTCCTCCGAGATCCAGGCTCCATCCATGCACAGCAACTCCTCGCGGGCTGGGCTCCCTGGATCCTGGTGACGGCCGCTGCCGTTGCCGGCATCCTCAAACTCATTTCTGTCCGTCCCGCCGTTCCGGGAACCAGCCCGGAGGCCGACGCCGCACTGCGGCAGGCCGCCGCCCACCGGGTACTGCGTACTGCAGCCTTCCTGATGATTCTCCTGGCCTGGTCCGGGGGCATCTTCCTCGGCAACTATCCGTCCCCGCCAGGACCCGGTCCACTCGGTGACGCGCTGCGCTACCTGTCGCTCTTCCTCACCTTCGCCGGCGCTGCGGCACTTCTCAAGCGGGCACCGCGTGTTCCGCTCCCGGAGTCATCCGCTTCCAGTGCCACTGCCGCCGAGTCTTCCCCGCTGGCGGTCAAGTCCATGGCTTCAAGCCTGCGCCTAACCATCGGCGGCACATTGCTCGCAGCCGCCGTCGGAATCGGCGTCTTTGCCCCGGCCTGGGAGTACCGGATCGCAGCGCCCCTGGCTCTGGCCGCAGCAGCCGGCTGCTTCACTCTGTTCTGTGCGCTGACGGAATACGCCCATGTCCGCCGGATCCGGAAGCACTCCCCTGGCACCGAACCGCTTGATCCGGAGGCGCTGGATTTCCTTCGGCCGCCGCGCTGGCTCTCGTGGACCGGAACGGCCGCGGCAGCGCTGACCCTCGTGGTCCTCTTGGGTTCGGCGCTGCTCGGCCCAACCGTTGACCAAGCGGCACGCTCCTACGCCGAAGCAGCAGCCGGCCCGCGCACTACACCTGGACCGCCTGCTTCGGATTCCGTGTGGGTCCCGGATGCCTTCTTCGACTGGCGCTTCGCCCTGCTGACGGCCCTTCTGGTCCTCCTCCTGCCGCTGCTGACCGATCTGGTGTCCCAAAAAGTGCTCGAACGCCCGTCCTTGCCGGCGGACCGCGACGTTGACCTCAGGCTGCGCCGGGTAGCCCTGTTCCGCCTGGCCCGAACCAGCACCGCCGCCTGCCTCGCCTCCGCCGGCCTGGTGCTCTTCGACATGTCCCTCCACAGCCCCTGGGCCAACGTCTACAACCGCGATATCCCGGTGG
Source organism: Arthrobacter sp. 7Tela_A1 (assembly GCF_049311065.1). Classification (NCBI taxonomy): domain Bacteria; kingdom Bacillati; phylum Actinomycetota; class Actinomycetes; order Micrococcales; family Micrococcaceae; genus Arthrobacter; species Arthrobacter sp. 7Tela_A1. Next base: position 59,204 of record NZ_JAXIOO010000014.1, read on the forward strand.
ACCCACCGCTGACCTGGCTTGCTCCGCTGGTCCAGCAGAGCAACGCAGTGGGCAGCGTACTGCTGCTGGCCGCGGTCCTCGTCGCCTGGCGCCAGTTCGGTCCCTCCCATTTCCCGGACGATCCCCGGTACGCCGAACGGGCAGACCTCCCGCCCGCGAGACAGGCATGAACGCTCACATCAGTGTGGATCTGGCTTCACCTGTGCCGCCATATGAACAGATCCGAGGGCAGGTCAGTGCCCTCGCCGCCTCGGGCATCCTCTCTCCCGGTGACCGGCTGCCCACCATCCGCATGCTTGCCGCGGACCTGGGCGTAGCACCGGGAACGGTGGCACGTGCCTACAAGGAACTCGAAGCCGAAGGAACGGTGACCGCCCTGCGCCGCCGCGGCACGGTCATCACCGGGGAAGCCCCCGGGCGGGCAGCGGATGCTGATGCCATCGCCGGGACGCCCGAGCTGACCTCCGCCGTCGAGCATCTGGTTCGTGTGGCCCGTCAGCACGCGCTCAGCGACGCTGCCCTGCTTCAAGTGCTGAACCGGGCACTCCGCACCGGCACGCCCGATAACCCGGGCACTACACTGGAGCAGTGACCTCCATTCCCACCCCGTACGAAGACCTGCTCCGCGACATCCTGGCCAACGGCACCCGGAAGTCCGACCGGACAGGCACCGGAACCCGCAGCGTCTTCGGCCGCCAGATGCGCTTTGATCTCAGCGAGTCCTTCCCGCTGATCACCACCAAGCGCGTGCACTTCAAGTCCGTGGCCCTGGAGCTGCTCTGGTTCCTGCGCGGGGATTCGAACGTGCGCTGGCTGCAGGAGCGCGGCGTCACCATCTGGGATGAATGGGCGGACGACGACGGCGAGCTCGGCCCCGTCTACGGCGTCCAGTGGCGGTCCTGGCCCACTCCGGACGGCGGGCAGATCGACCAGATCCAGAAGCTCATCGAGGGTTTGAAAACCAACCCGGATTCGCGTCGGCATATCGTCACGGCCTGGAACCCGGCTGAAGTCGAGAACATGGCCCTGCCTCCCTGCCACGCCATGTTTCAGTTCTACGTTGCCGACGGAAAACTCTCCTGCCAGCTGTACCAGCGCTCGGCGGATACGTTCCTGGGTGTCCCCTTCAATATTGCCTCCTACGCCCTGCTGACGCTGATGGTCGCGCAGCAGGTTGGCCTGGAACCCGGCGAGTTCGTCTGGACCGGAGGCGATGTCCACATCTATGACAACCACATGGACCAAGTAACGCAGCAGCTCACCCGCGCGCCGTTCCCGTATCCTAGACTGCGGCTCAGGCGGAAGCCTGAGAGCATCTTCGACTACGAACTTGATGACTTCGAGGTCCTGGACTACCAGCACCACCCGGGCATCAAGGCACCAATCGCCGTGTGAAAGGGCACCTGCCTTGAACGATCTGAACAAGTTCGCCGATTCCATGCACTACTACCCCGTCGGTGTCGCCGACGCCGACGGCCAGGACCTTGACCAGGCGCTGGCCTCGCGGGGCATGGGCGGCTCCGGCGTCCCCCTGGTGGGCATGATCTGGGCACAGACCACCAATGGAGTCATTGGCAAGGACGGCGGCATGCCGTGGCACCTGCCCGAAGACCTCAGACATTTCAAGGACAGCACCCTGGGGCACCCCGTCGTCATGGGCCGGCGCACCTGGGAGTCCTTCCCGGACGCCTTCCGTCCGCTGCCGGGGCGCACCAACATCGTGATCTCCTCCCGCGAAGGGCTGGCCGCTGAGCTTCAGCCGCTGGGCGCCGTCGTCGTCCCGTCCCTGGAAGCGGCGCTGGAGACAGCGGAGGGAAGCGAAGGCAGCGACAGGATCTGGATTGTCGGCGGATCGCAGGTCTACGGCGAAGCAGAGCCCCTGGCGGACATCGCCGTCGTCACCGTCATCAATACCGAAACCGAGGGCGACAGCTACGCTCCCCGGCTTGGGTCCGAGTGGACGTTCACCGGCGTGAGCCCGGCACAGGGCTGGTACACCTCCGGCAACGGACTCCAGTACCGGTTCGCATTGTGGACCCGGGACCGGAACGTAACCGATCAGGACGGCCGCGAGCCGCTGGCCTAGACTAAAACCATGACAACAGCAGCTTCCCCTGTTCCCACCGCGGGCTTCGTCGGCTGGCGGGGCATGGTCGGTTCCGTCCTCATGCAGCGCATGCGGGACGAGGGCGACTTCGACCTGATCAACCCCGTCTTCTTCTCCACATCGAACGCCGGCGGTTCCGCTCCGGACTTCGCCCAGGGTACGGGCACCCTGGAAGACGCGTACGACATCGAGACCCTGGCCAAGCTGCCCATTATTGTCACTACGCAGGGCGGGGACTACACCTCCGAGGTCTACCCCAAACTGCGCGACGCCGGCTGGGACGGCCTGTGGATCGATGCAGCTTCCACCCTGCGGATGGATGAGAGCGCCATCATCGTCCTGGACCCGGTCAACCGCGACGTCATCGACGCCGGCCTGGCCAAGGGCGTCAAGAACTTCGTCGGCGGCAACTGCACTGTCTCCTGCATGCTCATGGGCCTGGGCGGGCTGTTCCGCAACGGGCTCGTTGAGTGGGGCACTTCAATGACCTACCAGGCAGCGTCCGGCGGCGGTGCCCGTCACATGCGTGAGCTGCTGAACCAGTTCGGTTCCCTGAACTCCGCCGTGGCAGCGAACCTGGCCGATCCGGCGTCGGCCATCCTCGAAATCGACCGTGCGGTGCTGGCCCAGCAGAAGGATCCCTCCATGGATTCTTCCCAGTTCGGCGTTCCGCTGGCCGGTTCGGTCATCCCCTGGATCGACGCGGACCTGGGTAACGGGCAGTCCAAGGAAGAGTGGAAGGGCGGCGCGGAGACCAACAAGATCCTCGGCCGCCACACCGTGGACTCCGCCCGCATCCCCTTCGACGGCCTCTGCGTGCGGATAGGCGCCATGCGCTCGCATTCCCAGGCGCTGACCCTGAAGCTCACCGAAGACCTCTCCGTTGCCGAGATCGAGCGGATCATCGACGCGGACAACCAGTGGGCCAAGGTGGTTCCGAACACCAAGGAAGCCACCATGGAACAGCTCACCCCGGTGGCAGTGACCGGCACGCTGGACATTCCGGTGGGCCGGATCCGCAAGCTGGAAATGGGCCCGCAGTACATCAGCGCGTTCACCATCGGTGACCAGCTGCTCTGGGGAGCAGCAGAGCCGCTGCGCCGCATGCTGCGGATCGCCACCGGCAACCTGTAGTTTTCGCCCCTTACGCCGAGAGGCCAGTTACGGCTCTTTTGAAGTCTCAAAAGAGCCGTAACTGGCCTCTCAGTGGTTAAGCAGGGCTAGAGAGCGCAGTTGATAAGCAGCGGCTCCGGGTGCAGTCGGATGCCAAACACCCGTTCGACGCCGTCCGCCACTGCGCGGGCCACCGCCAGCAGGTCTTTGGCTGAGGCAGAACCGCGGTTCGTGACAGCCAGCGTGTGCTTGGAGGACAGGGCAGCCCGCCCGCCGGCAAGCTCAGCCCCCGGCGTGCCCGGCAGACCGAAGCCCTTGCCGAACCCGGCATGCTCGATCAGCCAGGCAGCACTGAGCTTGACCATGCCCGGCTCGGCCACGGGGTAGCGGGGTGCCTCGGCGGGGAGCCGGCCAGCGTCCGCAGCAGGCAGGATCGGGTTGGTGAAGAAGGACCCGGTGCTGTAGGTGTCAGCGTCCGCAGCATTCAGGACCATTCCCTTCCCGGCCCGCAGCCGCAGCACTTCCCGGCGGACATCCGCGGCATCGGCAGTGTCCCCCACGTCAACGCCCAGGGCACGTGCCAGCTCGGCGTAGCGGATGGGCGCACTGGTGGATCCGCGGGTCAGGGAGAACTGAACACTCAGCACAACATAACGGGGCGAGCCGTTCACGGTTGTGCGCTTGAGCAGGGAGTCGCGGTAGCCGAACTCGAGTTCGACTGCGCCAAAATGGCGTTCCGCCCGGGTCTGGCGGTCCCAGGCACGTACTGAGGCGATGCTGTGCGAGACGTCGGCTCCGTACGCTCCCACATTCTGCACCGGCGTCGCACCGGCCAGTCCGGGGATGCCGGACAGCGCTTCCAGGCCTGCGTATCCCTGGGCGATGGTGAAGGCGACCAGCTCGTCCCAGGGGTGGCCCGCCTGCGCCTCGACAAGCGCAGTATTGCCTTTGCCCTCCAGGATCTCGACGCCGAGGTTTCCCACGTGCACGACGGCGCCGTCGAACCCGGCGTCGGAGATCAGCAGGTTCGAGCCGCCGCCCACCAGGAGCAGGGGTTCACCGGCTTCGTCCGCGGACCGGACCATCGAGATCAGTTCGTCAGCAGTTTCGGCATTGAGGTAGCGCCTGGCCGGTCCGCCCACGCGGGACGTCGTCAGTGATGCAAGCTGGATTGAGGTCAGCGCACTCACCAGACCCGTACCACCGCCTGGGCTTTGACCAGAACCTTCTGGCCGTTGAACGTGACGGCAAGATCCACCCGGGCGGTGGAGTTGTCCGCGTCAAGGGCACCGATGGTTCCTGCAACGTCCACGACGGCGCCAGGTGCGTCATCGAGGTCCTCGACCGTCACGGGGCGGGTGAACCGCGTCTGATAGTCAATGACTGCGCCCGGATCCCCGAACCAGTCTGAAACAAGCTGGACGGCTGCTCCCATCGTGAACATTCCGTGCGCGATGACACCCGGCAGGTCCACGGAGCGTGCAAAGCGCTCGTTCCAGTGAATGGGATTGAAGTCGCCGGAAGCGCCGGCGTAGCGGACCAGGTCCGCGCGGCTGACCTCGATGGTGGTGCGGCCAATCTCCTGGCCGGTTTCGAGTTCACTCAGTGCAATGGACATGGTTACTGGCCCTCTCCCCGCACGAGGATGGATGAAACCGTGGTGGCGACTTTCTCGCCCTCCACGGTGGAGATCTCGGCACGTGTGGTGACCAGGGCACCGTCGCCCATGGCACGGACAGTGTCCACGTGCAGTTCGGCCAGGAGCTCGTCCCCCGCCACGATCGGCCGGTGGTGGGTAAAACGCTGGTCCGCGTGCACTACCCGGGAGAAATCGATCCCTGCGTCAGGATCGCCGATCAGCTGCGCGTCTGCGCGCTGAGCCACGATGATCGCGAACGTCGGAGGGGCGACCAGGTCCGAGTAGCCGAGCTTCTGTGCTGCAGCGACCTCGAAGTGGGCGGGATTGCTGGCCTTCACAGCCCGGGCGAACTCCCGGATCTTCTCGCGTCCTACCTGGTAGGACTCTCCGGCCGGGTATCTCCGGCCGGCCAGCTCGGGGTTGATGCTCATTTGGTTCCCTTCATCCGGCGTCGGGCGTCACGGGCTCGCACCACCATACCGCTCAGGTGCACGCTCATGCCCACCACGATGACCGGAAGTGCCAGGTACATGATGATCTGCTGATTGGTTACCGCACCGAGCAGGGCCATCAGGATTCCTGCGCCGGTGACGGAGAGAGCGATGACAACCAGGCGGCGGTACAGCGGAGATCCGGTTTCCCAGGGGGTGTTAAGCATGGGTTCAGAATACAGTCGGGGGGCTGGCACTGCCGAAACGGCGCTTGGCCCCGCAGGCGCAGCGGCAGCTTAGAACAGCGGTTCCTGCAGCGCCGGAAGAGTGCTGGAGTAGGCACCCAGTTCCAGGCGCTGTCCCTTCAGTGCGGTGAGGTCGGCCAGGAAGGAAAGGCCGGCGTCGTCCGTTGCCGTGAGCGCGGTGCTGCCGAGCATGCCGCGGAGGACGAGGCCATGCTCGCCCACGCCAAGCGCAAGCGGATACAGTCCGGCCCCCGGGTTCTGCAGCACGGCACCGAAAGCCTGCGGCCGGGTCCAGGACTCCTTTACGACGTCGAAGCCCTGCTGTTCGCGGTCCAGCAGGACCGTCCTGGCATCATCCGCGTGGCCTGCGTTGATGGATTCCAGGACAGTGTCCGGCAGCGGTGCGGCCAGGGAGGCGCACTTGTGGCCGGAGCGCACAGCCTGCGGCAGACCCAGGGCTGAGGAAACAGCATCTTCCAGGATGCGGACCTGCAATCCGTTGGCGGCGCGGGCCACGTACTGGGCGGCGAGTGCTCCCTGCTCCGTAAGCCGGAGGGTTTTCCGCTGGTCTGCAGCGGTTCCCACCTTGGTGGTCCCGTCAGCGAAGGTGGCGATGTAGAGCCACTGCGGGCGGGCAAGGAAGCGGCGCAGGCCCGCCGGCAGGTCCCCGCCGCGGTGACTGTTGTGGACCAGCCGGGCTTCGTCCGCGAAAAAGCATCGCCGGCACTGGTATCCGCGCTCGGCTGGTGCCTGGTCGGGGCAGAGATGGGGTTTTCGGCCTTCCTCGTGGACCAGTTCATAGCCAAGGCAGTAGCGCGGAGCCTCGGACCGGATGCGGAAGCGCAGCGCCGTGCCCGGGTCCAGCCGCAGGGTTGCCGACTGTCCCGCGGGATCGGACAGCCGGAGGAAGGCACCCTCACGGTCCCAGCCCGTACCGCTGCACAGGAACGAGGAATGGGTCATACGGCAGCGTCCTCCAGAGGCGAAACGGGTTCCCTTTCACGCTAGCGCACCCGCCGTGGAGCCGGGGGGGTGGGGGTGCACCCTGGACAGCACTCCGCCCCGGATACCCGAGGGCATCCGGGGCGGCGCAGGGGGCAGCAATGCTAGGCGTGCTGGCCTGCGTGCTGTCCCTCGGAGATCTCTTCCACGACCTTGTCGTTGAAGGCCGGAAGGTCGTCCGGAGTGCGGCTGGTGACCAGCCCCTGGTCGACGACGACTTCCTCGTCGGACCAGTTGGCGCCTGCGTTGCGCAGGTCCACTTCCAGGGTGTGGAAGGAGGTCAGGTCCCGCCCCTTGACGACGCCTGCGTCGATGAGCAGCCACGGACCGTGGCAGATCGCAGCCACAGGCTTGCCTGCTGCGAAGAAGTCCCGGGCGAACCGGCGGGCATCTTCGTTCACCCGCAGGTAATCGGCGTTGACCACGCCGCCGGGCAGGACCAGCGCGTCAAAGTCGGCTGCACTGGCATCCGCCACGTCCAGGTCGACCGTAAAGGTGTCTGCCTTGTCGACGCCGTTGAATCCCTGGATGCTGCCACTGCTGGGCGAGACCAGGACCGGCTGTCCGCCGGCGTCCTTCACTGCTTCCCAGGGACTGGTGAGTTCAATCTGCTCCACGCCGTCCGTGAGCAGGAATGCGACCTTCTTGCCGGAAATATCATGTGCTGACATTTTGCCTCCGTTCGTGGGTCAGGCGGTCCGTTCTGAACCGCCGCTGACACCTACCCTAGGAAAAGAGGCAATACTAAGCAAGCTGATAGTTCTTTCTAGAGACCTCCGGCGACGGCGGCCGCAGCCCTCAGCCAGGCGCGCTGCGTGGCCGGACGCAGGGAGGCGTAGCGAATCTGCCCCTTCACCAGGGCGGGGTCGTACGGGATGGTCACCGCGGCCCGGGCCAGGACGCTGAACGCCTCCGCGACCTTCCGTGCCTGCGCGTCGGTCCCGTTACGGTCCGCCTGGGAAACAATGACGACGGCGCCCCGGGCGAGTTCCGCGTACCGTCCGCCGCGTTCGGAGAGCGCTTCGAGCAGGAGTGCGCCGGCCTCGGCATGTTCTTCCACGGTGGTGGTGGCAATGACCAGCTGGTCGGTGTGGTGGATCATCCTCAGCCACCGCTCGGCGCTTTCATCGTTGCCGGAGTCGACGATGCTGAGCCGGAAATACTTCGAGGCCACGGCATGCAGGGCATCGAAGTCATCCTGCGTCACTTTCTGGGCTGATGCCAGGACATTCGGGTTCGAGCGCAGGACGTCATATTTGTCGTCCGTCTGGTGGTGCACGAACTGCGCCAGCATGGCCGACTGCGCCTTGGGAGAAAGCAGCAGCGCGGTCTCAGGCAACAGGTCCATGACCGTTGAGTCGTGCTGGGCCTGTTCGGTGCGCCAGCCCAGGGTTCCGCGGGTCTCGTTGTTGTCCCACGCCAAAACCGGGCCGCCGCCGTTGCGCGCGAACAGCGCAGCGAGCATCACCGTGGTGGGCGTCTTGTTCGCTCCCCCCTTGCCGTTTACTACGGAAATGGTCCGTGGTCCCGGCCAGTGCCGGCTGACCATCCGGACGTCCCGGCGCTCTGAGAGCTCCTTGGCCGAAGGGGCAACGCGAAGCCCCATGGACGCGAGGAAGCCGCGGAAGCCCCGTGTCGCGGGGATCTTCGCGGTCGAGGTGTCCAGGAAGGTGGCCCTGCGGATGTCCTGCGGTTCACCGCGGACAGCAGCACGGGATTTCTCCCGCAGGTCAGTGGGCATTTCTGCTGGATCCTCCGGCAGGTAGGCCTCTCCTGCCGGAGCCGGATCGTCCATCAGGGGAATCTCATCGGAGTTCGTGGGCGGCCCGGCCGGGGGCTCGGGCACTGTCGCCGGAAAGGGCGAGGCCGGCAGGTCCGTATGCAGCGGAATCCTGGAAATGCCCGTAGTCCGGGGATTCGGATCCTCCCACCGCCGGACCGGCAGGCCTTCGGCCAGTCCGTTGGCTGGCTTTGCCTCCTCGACGCCCCATTCCGCCTGGTCGGCAGGCTGGTCCAGGCCGCCGGGTTCCTCATCGCTCAGCTGGACGCCTTCATACCCGCTGCTGCCATATGCCTCGGCCCGGCTGTCAGTGCTCTCCGCATAAGCCACCCGTTCAACCCGGCCCGCAGCTTCGTACTCTGCCGCGATGTCGGCATAGCCCCGATCCTCGTAGCCTGCCGGAATAGCCTCGGTGCCTGCATCGGAAGGAGCAGAGACCGCCTCCGGAAGGGCAGGTTCGGCGGCGTGGGACGGCTCCGCAAACTGGGCGGTAACCGGCGCGAAAGAGGGCTCCGGAACAGCCATGGGTTCGTACGCCTCCGCGGGCTCCCACTCAGCCTCGGACCCGGGACTGAAACCGGGTTCCGCCGGAACGCCTGCAACAGCAAGTGCCCCGGTGGTGTTCTGGGTCCGGCTGCGCCGGCCGGAGGCGGGCTGCGGGCTTGCTGCTGCGCTCTCCTGCTCCCCTGCGGTCCCCGGCTCCGCGGCGGGAAGCTCGAGGGGTGCACCATCCGCGTCGCCGGCGGCCGGCAGTTCGCCGCCGTAGGCGGCTCGGCGTGCTTCGGCAGCCCTGCGTCCGCGCCGCGTCGGCAAGGCCTCCGGCTGCTCCGGCTCAGGAAGGTTTTCAGTCATCGGGTCTGCATCTTTCGTTCCGCGTTCGGTGCGATTGATTCCGTGCGATTCATTCCGTGCGATTGATCAGGGGACAGCCTGCTCTCCCCTGCGATCCTACAAGCCATCCCGCGCCGTCGTTGCTCGGTCTGGAGCAGCTGGGGTACCGTGTCCCGCGCCCGCCGCACCACGGTCCAGCAGGATCGGCACCGGCCCGGACAACAAAAAGACCCCCGGAGCAGGCTCCGGGGGTCGATCTGTAGCGGTGGGGAGGCTCGATCTCCCGACCTCACGATTATGAGTCGTGCGCTCTAACCAACTGAGCTACACCGCCATAAATGAGTCAAGCCCGCGTGCCTCGCCCCTGTTGAATAACAGGGACTGGAAACGCGGACCCTCCCATTGAGAGCCCCGACCGGGAATCGATCCCGGGACCTCCATCTTACCAAGATGGCGCTCTACCACTGAGCTATCGGGGCATCGCCCCTTACCGGGGCAACGACATAAAACTCTACCAGCACTTTCTCCGCATCACGAAATCGATTCGGGCCAAATCGGGCTTCTGTGACTCAAGACACTGTCTTTGCATGTCAACCGCCTGTCTTGCCGCGTTTGGCATAGCCCCAACAGTAAACTGGGCAAAGGAAACAACATCGTTTCCGCACCGCCGTTGCCCCCCGCCGGCAGGACTAGATTCTTACAGGAGTGCGCGGATGCCTAGGCAAATGGGACCGGGAACGGTCGTGGGCGGCAGATACCGCCTGCAGGAGAGAATCGGATCCGGCTCCATGGGTTCGGTCCACCGCGCGGTAGATGAACTCCTGGGCCGTCACGTGGCAGTGAAACTCATTGCTTCCCGGGCCCGCACGGCAGAAGAACGCAGCCGGAACGAAGCAGAAGCCAAGGTCCTGGCCCAGCTCAACCACCACAGCCTGATCACGCTGTTCGACGCCGGTACCGAGGTTTCGCCGTCGGGCACCTCCATCGTGTGGCTGGCCATGGAACTGGTCCAGGGCTCGGACCTCAGCCAGCGGCTGGCGAAGGGCACGCTGCAGCCCCGCCAGGTGGCCCTCCTGGCGTACGACCTGGCGATCGGCCTGGATTACATGCACCGCGGCGGCATTGTGCACCGGGATATCAAGCCCGCGAACATCCTGCTCTTTGACTACCGCGAAGACGAAAACCGGCTGCGCGCCAAACTCACGGATTTCGGCGTCGCCCAGATGGCCGGCTCTCCCGATCCGCAGGGAGCTGAGTTCACCGGCACGGCCGGCTTCATGAGCCCTGAGCAGGTTCGTTCCGAGCCCGCCGGGCCGCACAGTGACGTGTATTCGCTGGGACTCGTGCTGCTGCGCTGTCTGACCGGAAACCGTGCCTTCCCGGGCATGGCTGTAGAAAGCGCACTGGCACGCCTGTTCCGCGGGCCGGAGATTCCGGATGACCTGGGACCCGAGTGGGTGGGAATCCTGCGGGTCATGACCGCGCTGAAGCCGGAGGACCGCCCCTCGGCGCACGAGGTGTCCGAGGCCATGCAGGACCTCGCTACCGCTGGGCGCGGACGTCGCAGCACGGCAGCGGACACTGACCGCGTTCGCGCCGCCGAGGAGGTCGCTGCGGAGTCCGAAAACGGACCAGATCCCGTCCTGGACCGGATCACTGCCCTGACCGCCCGCATGCTGGACGTACCGGTAGCGGCCGTTTCGATCGTCGGCGGGGACCGGGTATGGACCATGTCCGGCAGCGGGACGCAACGCGGTTCGGGCGATTCAGCGAACTCCCTTTGCCCCGTGGCCGTGCGCGAAGACGCCCTTTATATTGTTGACGACGTGCAGAAGGACCCGCGCACTGCGGATGACCCTCTGGTGGCGGCCTCCCCGGGCTTCGGATTCTATGCCGGAGTGCCCCTGCACAACGAAGAGGGCCAGGCACTTGGCACCCTGTGCGTCATGGACCGGAAGGCCCGGAGTTTTACCGGGGAGCAGGAAGCCACGCTGCGCGACCTGGCTGCCCTGGCAGCCGATGTGCTGCAGCTGCGGCGGGATGCGAAGGACGCCAGGGATGCCCGGGAATCCAGCAGCGCCGAAGTGCCCCTGCACAGCCAGCAGGCTGTGGCAGACTGATTCGGAACCGCGCCGAAAGGCGGCCCCGTTCCACAGGAGCTCAGCATGGACACAGGCACCAACCCGGCCGTACCGGCAGCATGGGAGTTCATGGTCATGGCCATGGGCGCCCTGATCCTGGTACTGACAGCCGCTGCAGTCATTTCCCTGGCCCGTGAGAAGGCGCTGGCCCCGGGCATGAAGTTCCTGTGCCTGCTGGGCGTACTCGGCTTCCCCGTCCTCGGCCCGGCCGTCTGGTTCTTCCACCTGTACCGGTCACGGCACAACCCCGCGCGTGCCGCTGAATCCGCGGGCCAGGCCTCCAGACCGCAACGGTAACGAGCCTTAAACGCAGGATGGGCGCCCCGAAGGGCGCCCATCCTGTTAGCAATTCTTAGTCGCGGAAACGCGGCTTGCGGGCACCCGTTCCGGCACCGGCAGGCTTGCTGAAGCTGCGGTCGCCGTCGAACTTCTTCTTGTACGGGCGGTCCGAACCGCGGTCACCGAAGGAGCGCTCGCCGTCGCGCTTCTTGAAATCCTTCTTGAAGCCGCGGTCGGCGCGGTCGTAGGAACCGCCTTCACGTGCGGGCCGGCGTCCGTTATCCAGCTCGAGGTGGATCAGCTCGCCGCCGATCCGGGTGCGGGACAGGGCGCGCAGCTGGTCCTTGGACAGGTCTGCGGGCAGCTCCACCAGGGTGTGGTCGGCGCGGATGTCGATGCCGCCGATCTGCGCGGAGGACAGGCCGCCTTCGTTCGCGATGGCACCGACGATCGAGCCGGGCATCACGCGCTGACGGCGGCCGACGGCGATGCGGTACGTTGCATTGCCTTCGGTCAGCGGGCGCGTCGGGCCGCGGGAGCCGAAGCCGTCATTACGGCCTTCGGAACGCTCGCGCTGGCGGGCCGGTGCCTGCGGAATTTCTTCCATCAGCAGCGGGCGTCCGCCCTGGGCCATGACGACCAGGGCTGCGGCAACTTCCTCGGCGGGAACGTCGTTCTCGGCAATGTACTTGGTGACCAGTTCGCGGAAGACGGAGAGGTCTTCGTTGTTCCGGGTCTCGGTGATGCGCTCGGAGAACTTGGCCAGGCGCTTGGCGTTGACAACGTCAATGCCGGGCAGCTGCATGTGCTCAACGGGCTGGCGGGTGGCCTTCTCGATGGCGCGCAGCAGGTACTTCTCCCGCGGAGTCATGAACAGGATCGCGTCACCGCTGCGGCCTGCACGGCCGGTGCGGCCGATGCGGTGCACGTAGGACTCGGTGTCGTGCGGGATGTCGTAGTTGAAGACGTGGCTGATGCGCTCGACGTCCAAGCCGCGGGCGGCGACGTCGGTGGCGACCAGGATGTCGATCTTGCCGTCGCGCAGTGCCTCGACGGTGCGTTCACGCTGCTGCTGCGGGATGTCGCCGTTGATGGCGGCAGCTTTGTAGCCGCGGGCCTTCAGCTTGTCAGCCAGGTCCTCGGTGGCCATCTTGGTGCGCACGAAGGCAATGACGCCGTCGAAGTCCTCGGTCTCGAGGATGCGGGACATGGCGTCGAGCTTGTGCGGGCCCATGACCTGCACGTACCGCTGGCGGGTGTTCACGCCGGTGGTGGTCTTGGACTTGACGGTGATTTCCGCGGGGTCGTTCAGGTACTTCTTGGCGATCTTGCGGATAGCGCCCGGCATGGTGGCGGAGAAGAGGGCAACCTGCTTCTCATCCGGCGTGCTGGAGAGGATCTGCTCTACGTCTTCGGCGAAGCCCATGCGGAGCATTTCGTCGGCTTCGTCCAGGACCAGGTACTGCAGGTTGGACAGGTCCAGGGAGCCCTTGGAGATGTGGTCGATGACTCGGCCCGGGGTACCAACAACAACCTGGGCACCGCGGCGCAGGCCGGCGAGCTGGGGGCCGTACGGGGAGCCGCCGTAGACGGGCAGGACGGTGAAATCGTCCATGTGCTTGGCGTAGGAGGTGAAGGCTTCTGCAACCTGCAGGGCGAGTTCGCGGGTCGGGGCCAGGACCAGGATCTGGGTGTCCTTGGTGGGTCCGTTGACCTCGGCCAGCTCGGCCATGCGGGACAGGGCGGGAACAGCGAATGCTGCGGTCTTGCCGGTGCCGGTCTGGGCCAGGCCGACGACGTCGCGGCCTTCGAGCAGGACCGGAATGGTGGCTGCCTGGATGGGCGAGGGCGTCTTGTAGCCGACGTCGGTCAGGGCTGCCAGGACGCGGGCGTCCAGGTTGAAGTCGGAGAACAGGATCTCGTTGGCTTCTTCAGCTTCAACGGTGGTGTTCTCTTCGACGATTTCTTGGGTGTTCTCAGGCAAGGGAGTATTCCTCATCAGTGGGGCCGGGCAGCCGGTTCAAGCGGCTGCAAGTACATAAGTCCGGGCACTGTTGCAATCCCAGGCAGGACTCTCCGTCACAGCTGTGGGCCGGTATCACTGGTTTGCGACCGCGGCTCGGTGTGACGATTTCTTTGCCGGCGCTCCCAGGAGATGAATCTGCCCGCATGTTTCATGCGGGCCCCAACACAACGTACCTGCAATGGACTCTAGTCCGCAGGAAAATCAGGGAATACCGGAGTGGGGGATTACTCAAGTGTACGGTATCTGCGCCCAAGCGCCAGCCAGCGCGGCGTGAGGTCCGGCACATCAGGCTGTGTAAGCGGTTAGCCGGCGTCTTCCGGGGCCGGGCGGCGGCGCAGGACCTTGCGGATTTCCGGGGAGAGGTACAGACCGGTTTCCCCCGCACCCTGCAGCAGTGCATGCTGCTCCGGGGACAACCCGGCAAAGACGTCCGCCACGGTTACGCCGTGCTCGGGGCGGGAGAGGACCTGCACGGTGTCTCCGGACTGGATGGTGCCGCGCTTGAGCACACGAAGATAGGTTCCGAGCCGGTTAGCCGCGGCGAACCGGGCGATCCATTTCGGCTGGCCCATGTACTGGGCGAAGTTGCGGCACGGGGTGCGCGGACAGGTCACTTGGAGCTCCACGGTTTCGCCCACCCGCCACCGCTCCCCCACGATGGCGTGGGAGGCGTCGATGCCGGCGACCCTGAGGTTTTCCCCGAACCTGCCGGGAGGCACCGCCTGTCCCAGCTCTTCTTCCCAAAACTCGGCGTCTTCCTGGGAATAGGCATAGACGGCCTTGGACTCACCGCCGTGATGCCGGCGGTCCGCCTGCACATCCCCGGTCAGCCCCAGGGCATAGACCTTCACCGGGCCGTCGGCGGGGCGCTTGTCGATGGCACTGATGCCCACTGCGTCAGAGGTCGGCCGAAGAGCGTGGACGCGGCATACTGCCAGGAGTGATCCGGAACTCATGGGCAACAGTCTAGGGGCGGTGTGCCGGAACCTCCGCCGCTGTGTGTCCGGGGCGCCACCAGGCTTTGGGCCGGTTGGGCCAGAGCAGGGCGAACCACCAGGCCAGCATGCCTGCCCCGCAGAAAACACCGGCACTGGCAAGCATCAGGTACGGAACGGGCTCCTGCGAGTCCAGGTCCTGCGCTCCCATCAGGACAGCGATCGTCTCGGGAGACAAATAGAACACCATGGTGGAGACCCCCAGCAGGACCCAACCGGACACGCACGTCAGACGGCGCGGGGAATGCAGGCCATACAGGCTGGAGGCAATCAGCGGCAGGAACAGCGCCACCCAGACCCAGTGGTGGGACCAGGAGACGGGGGACACGAGCAGCATGAGCAGTGCTGCCGCCGCCAAAGCCAGGAGATGGGAGCGCTGCAGCGTCGCCAGACGGATGACAACGGCGGCTGCCGCGGCCGCGGCCACGCTCAGCAGCAGCCAGTAGGGTGTCACCGCGGCGCCGTCCCCGGCAAAATGCAGCAGTGCGCCGCGGATGGAGAGGTTGTCGATGTAACCACCGCCGCCCACGCGCGAGGTGTCCGGCAGCAGCTCACCCCAGTAGATCTTCGATTCCCGCGGAAGAATCAGGAAGCCCAGCGCAAACGCCGCCAGGAACCCGAAGGCCATGTTCCGCAGGCCCCGCCAGTCTCCGCGCACGAGGAAGTAGACGGCAAACACCAGCGGTGTGAGCTTGATTCCTGCTGCAGCCCCGGTCAGCAGCCCGCGGGGCCAGTTGTCCCTCCGCTCCAGGAAATCGAGCATCACCAGGGCGAACAGCAGGATGTTGATCTGTCCGAAGGCCATGGTGTCCCGCCACGGACCAAGCGCGGCCACAAGGCCAAAGGAGACAATGGCGGCGGGCCGGAGCCAGAAGCCCCGGAGAACGGCACCAATGCTGTGCCGGCCGCTGAAGTGACTGACCAGCCACAGGGCCGTCAGTGCCGTGACGGCCAGGGACAGTCCGAAGAAAATGTCAGAACCGATTCGTTCCCCGAACGGAGCCAGCACCGCGAACAGCAGGGCGGCCACCGGCGGGTAGGTAAACATCAGGCCGGGATTGGGATCGTTGGGAATACTGACGGAGTAGAGCTCACCCGTTGCATCGATCACACTCTGGCCGCCGGCCAGGTACACCCGAAAATCGATGCCGTCCCGGGGCGCGACAGTGAGGGCGATAAAGAGCAGCCCGGCTGCGGCGGCCACCGCACCCAGTGTGAGCGCAGCGGCAGCAGCATGCGAGCGCAGTACCCCGGCCATGAACTTGTCCCTCCGGCCTGCTCCCGGGCAGGCGAGGGTTACTCTACCGGCGCTGCTTCCGGCCGGGCAGGGAGCCTGCGTTTTTGGCGCATTCGATACGGCATTGAGACTCGTCGGACTATGCCCCGATGCCCCGTGCGCGCCAAGGGTCCTGGGCGGGCTACCGTAGGAAAGGAAAAGCGCCAGCTGTCCCGCTTCGGCAGGAGAGAATCCGTTGGTTAAGGAGACCACCCGCTTGAGCACCCCGAAAACCGGCACCCCGCTGCCCGGCACCATGCGCATCGCGTCGGTGGCATGGCTTGTCGCCGCCGTCGTCCTGATCCTTGCCGGCGGATCGTTCCTCTTCACGGCTCAGACCCAGCGGCAGGACAGCCAGGGACTGCTGAGCCTGGGAATCCTGGGCATCGCGCTGGGTCTGCTGACGGGCTTTTATGCCCTCCGGCTGCGCCGCGGCAAGCGCAGCAGCCGGGAAACCCTCACCACTCTGGGCCTGATCGTCGGGGTTCCGCTGTTGTTCCGGGGGCCCTCGCTGATGGCACTGGGCCTGCTCCTGCTGTTCTGCTCAGCGCTGCTCTGGATGCCGCAGAGCAGCCGCTTCTACGCCCTGCGGGATCCTGTGGTGCGCAAGCGCAGGCTGTCCGGACGACGCTGAGGTCCTGACGTCCGCTGAAACCGGTGTCCGCACACCATGAAGCCCTGCCGGTTCTGGAACGAACAGGCAGGGCTTCGTAGTGTCCTAGAGCTGGTTCAGGGCCTGGTCAAGGTCTGCAATCAGGTCTTCGAGGTCCTCGATGCCCACCGAGAGCCGCAGCAGGTTCTCGGGGACAGCAAGCTCCGTCCCCTTCACGGATGCATGGGTCATGTCAGACGGATAGTTCATGAGGGACTCGACGCCGCCCAGGGACTCGGCCAGCGTAAAGACCTTCGTTGCCTCAGCAACCTTGCGCGCCGCGGCTTCACCTCCCGTGAAGGACACCGAGACCATGCCCCCGAAGTCCTTCATCTGGGCCTTGGCCAGGTCGTGTCCCGGATGGTCTTCCAGCCCCGGGTAGAGCACGGACTCGACGGCGGGCTGGTTCCGCAGCCACGTGGCCACTGCCATGGCATTGGAGGAATGGCGGTCCATCCGTACGCCCAGGGTCTTCAGTCCGCGCGTAGTCAGCCAGGCCTCCATCGGAGCGGAGACCGCGCCCACCGCGTACTGGATGAAGCCGATCTTCTCGGCTGCGGCGTCGTCGTCCAGGATGACTGCCCCGCCCACGGCGTCCGAGTGCCCGCCGATGTATTTGGTGGTGGAGTGCACCACGATGTCCGCACCGAGGGAGAGCGGCTGCTGCAGGTAAGGGGAGGCGAAGGTGTTGTCCACCACCAGGAGGGCACCGGCGTCGTGGGCTGCCTGCGCAACCGCAGCAATATCGGAGATCTTCATCATCGGGTTTGACGGCGTCTCGAGCCAGACGATCTTCGTGTTGCCGGCCGCAATGGCCGCTTCCAATGCCGGAATGTCGGACATGTCCACCGCGGCGTTGGTGATGCCCCAGGCCGAAAGCACCCGGTTGATCAGGCGGTAGGTTCCGCCATAGGCATCATTGCCAAGGACGATGTGGTCGCCCGGCGCCAGCAGTGCACGGATCAGGGCGTCTTCGGCAGCCAGTCCGGAGCTGAAGGAGAACGCGTGGCGCCCGCCTTCCAGCGCAGCGAGCTGTTCCTGCAGCGCATCGCGGGTCGGGTTGGTGCCGCGGCCGTATTCGTACCCGTTGCGCAGCCCGCCGATCCCGTCCTGGGCGTACGTGGTGCTCTGGTACAGCGGCGGAATCACCGCACCGGTCGTCGGGTCCGGGGTCTGCCCGGCGTGGATGGCGCGGGTGTTGAAGCCTTCGGTCATGGTTCTTCCTCCTGTGCCGGCGGACCGGCGGTCGGGGCGTTGGTCGTCTGCCGTGCCTAGGCGCTCAGGTAGTTGAGCAGGTCGCGGCGGGTGAGGATGCCGTGCCAGGTTCCACCGGAGGAGACCAGCAGCGTGTCAGCTTCGGCCAGGCGTTCGCGGGCCGCTGACACGGATTCGGCGGCACCGATCTGCGGCAGTTTCGGCGCCAGGTGTTCGCTCACGGGATCGCCGGGCTTGGCTTCTCCACGGAAGAGCTTTTCGGTCAGCGAGCGCTCGTCCACCGATCCGTGGACTTCGCCCAGCACCGCAGGCGGTTCGTGGGCGAGGACCGGCAGGCTGGCAGCGCCGTGCCGCCCGAGCAGTTCCACTGCTTCAAGGACGGTGGCGGATTTGGGGACAAACACCGCAGCGTCCCCTGCCGTGGCGGCCAGCACGTCCGCCACGGTGGCGTCCTCGCCCTCTTCGGCCAGGAACCCGTGGGATTTCATCCAGCCGTCATTGAAGATCTTGCCGATGTAGCCCCGGCCGGAATCCGGCAGCAGGACGACCATGACGTCGTCGGGCCCCAGATCCTTGGCAGCGCGCAGCGCGGCGACCACGGCCATGCCGGAGGATCCGCCCACCAGCAGGCCCTCTTCCCGGGCCAGGCGGCGGGTCATGGCGAAGGACTCAGCATCGTTGACGGCGATCACTTCATCCGGAACCGACGGGTCGTAGTTGCCCGGCCACATATCCTCGCCCACGCCTTCGACGAAGTAGGGGCGTCCGGTGCCGCCGGAGTACACAGAACCTTCGGGGTCGGCGGCGATGATTTTCACCGGACCCGCTGCACGGCCGGCGGAGACTTCCTTCAGGTACCTCCCGGTGCCGGTAATGGTTCCGCCGGTGCCCGCGCCTGCCACGAAGTGGGTCACCCTCCCCTCGGTGTCGGCCCAGATTTCTGGTCCCGTGGACTCAAAGTGGCTGGCGGGGGCCGCCGGGTTGGAGAACTGGTCCGGCTTATAGGCGCCGTCGATTTCCCGGACCAGCCGGTCGGAGACGCCGTAGTAGGATTCCGGGCTTTCGGGGGCGACGGCGGTGGGTGTCACCACGACCTCGGCACCGTAGGCACGCAGTACGTCTCGCTTTTCCACGCCCACCTTGTCCGGGGTGACGAAGATGCACTTGTAGCCCTTCTGCTGGGCCACCAGTGCCAGGCCGACACCGGTGTTGCCGCTGGTCGGTTCGACGATGGTCCCTCCGGGCTGCAGCGTGCCTTCGGCTTCCGCCGCTTCGATCATCCGCACCGCGATGCGGTCCTTGATGGAACCGCCGGGGTTGAGGTACTCCAGCTTCACGAGCACCGTGGCTTCAATGCCGTCGGTGACGTGGTGGAGTTTCACCAGCGGGGTGTTGCCGATCAGGTCCAGGACAGTATTGGCATACTTCATGGGCACCACGTTACTGTCTTGGCACCCAAGGATCAGGTCCCGCTGAACACGGCGTAGCAAACGGTCCGGCATACTTGCCCATTTGGGACAGAAGTAGCCTTGCGGCGTGCGAGCATGGTGGCATGTCTTCCGGTACCGCAGCAGAAGTTCCCGCTGCCGGCGCCTGCGGCAGGGCCCGGTCCTCCGGGGCCAGCGCCGGGTTTGAATTCTCCCGGCCGCTGGATCTCGCCGCGACCCTGCGCATTGTGGCGCACGGCGGCGGGGATCCCACGGTCCGTGTAGCCGGCTCGCGTGCCTGGCTGTCCTTCCGTACGGCAACCGGTCCCGTAACGCTCCTGCTGGAGCAGGCCGGAGGGACGCTGCGGCCGCCCGCCCGCGTCTCGGCGCAGGCGTGGGGTCCCGGTGCTGCCGAGGCGCTGCAGTCCGTTCCGGCGCTGCTGGGCGAATTCGATCATTGGACGGGTTTTGACGATCCGGCGTTTATGGCTACGCTGCCGCCTGCCCTCCAGGAAGCCCGCCGGCGCCATCCGGGCCTCCGCCTGCCCAGCACGGGACGGATCATCGAGTCGCTGGTTCCCGTGGTCCTGGAGCAGAAGGTCACCCAGATGGAGGCGTACCACGCTTGGCGGTACCTGGTGCAGCGCTTTGGCCAGCCGGCTCCGGGTCCGGCACCGGCCGGGCTCATGACCGCCCCTGACGCTGCCGGCTGGCGGAGGGTCCCCAGCTGGGACTGGCACCGGGCCGGCGTGGATTCGCACCGCTCCCGGACCATCCTGGGCGCCTGCTCCGCGGCGTCGGGCCTGGAACGCCTTGCCGCTCAGCCGCTGGGCCCTGATATTTCCGCGAAGCTGCAGTCCCTTCCCGGCATTGGTCCGTGGAGCGCGGCCGAGATCCTGCAGCGCACGCACGGCTCCCCCGACGACGTTTCAGTGGGCGACTTCCACCTGGCCGCATATGTGGGTGAAGCCCTCACCGGTCAACGGACCGACGACGCCGGGATGCTGGCGCTGCTGGAACCGTGGCGCGGTCACCGCCAGCGCGTGGTGCGGATGATCGGGCTCACCGGATTCCGCAAACAGGCCTTCGGCCCGCGCCTGTCCCCGCAGGACCACCGCCGTCACTAACCGGGGCTGGACGGCAGGGTTCGCCTAAAGTTGTTCCCATGAGTGCACCCGTAGACCTGACCGCCGTTTTCGTCCCGAATCCCGGAGAGTTCTTCCGGGTCAAGCTGGCTCTGGAGATCGCCATTGAGCAGGTCACGGCGGAGCCGGGATGCCTTCGCTACGAAATCACCGAAGAGTCCGAGGACCGGATCGTGCTGACCGAACAGTGGGCCTCCGAAGAAGACCTTGACCGTCATGCCCGCGGCGCGGCCAAGCAGGACCTCGACGAATCCCTCAGCGCCCTGCTGGCCGAGCCGGTGGCCCTGCAACGCGGTTAGGAACCGGCATCAGGGCTGAGCTCCAGCCGGTGGATGGACCCCGGTTCCGCACCAAACCGCCGCAGGACGGCAACCACCGCTTCTTCGTGCTCGTCATCCACGGCCGCAGAGACACGCAGCCGGTCTTCGAAGTCGAGCTGGCGCACTTCTGAGCGGAACACCTCGGAGTGGATCCGGCCGGTGTAAACGGTGGTCTCCGTCAGCTCCAGCGATCTGGCTCCGGCCATGAGCATTGCATCCCGCAGCCCGTCGATCCGTTCGGTGTCCACGATCGCACTGACCACGTGAAGGCGGGGTCCACCCGGCTGGACGGCAGCTTCGCGTCCCTCTCCGGCACCCCGCCCGCTGGTGGACGGCCGCGCAGTGACACCGCTGAGCGAGTAACCGGACTGGCCCTGCTGCACCAGATCAAGCGATTCCTGCTCCGGACCCGGCTCACGCAGTCCAATGGTCTTGTCGATGACTGCCGCAACGATCCAACTGAGGACGAAGGAGAAGAGGACCACGGAGACGATCGCCACGGTCTGGTGCCAGAGCAGGGCCCCGCCTCCGCCGGTGAAAACGCCGTCTTCGCTGACCGGGTTGATGCTGCTGTCAGCGAAGAAGCCCAGCAGGAATGAACCGGTCACCCCTCCCACGAAGTGCACGGCAATGACGTCCAGCGCGTCGTCGTAATGCAGTACGCGCTTCAGCCCCACGGCAAAGCAGCAGACACATCCGGCGATCAGGCCAATGAGCAGCGCTGCACCGGTACCGACATAACCCGCGCACGGAGTGATGGTGGCCAGCCCGGCCACCGCACCGGACACAGCCCCCACCAGCGTTGAATGGCCGCTGGTCAGCCTCTCCACGAGCAGCCACGTCAGCATGGCCGCCCCACCGGCAACGTGTGTGTTCACCAGCGCCTGGGCAGCGATGCCGTTGGCCTGCAGTCCGTCGCCTGCGTTAAAGCCAAACCAGCCGAACCACAGGATTCCGGCGCCCACGAGCATCAGCGGCAGGTTGTTGGGCGAAGTCTTCAGCCTGGGCCAGCCCCGCCGGCGCCCCACCACCAGCAGCACAGCGATGGCCGCGGCACCGGCTGAGGCATGCACGACGATCCCGCCGGCCCAATCCTGGGCGCCGAGCTGGGTCAGCCAGCCCTTGGGGTGCCAGAGCCAGCGGGTGACCTGGGGATAGACCAGGATCGAAAAAGCCACGAGGAACACTGTCCAGCCGGCGAACCGCAGCCGTCCCGCTGTGGCACCGGTCAGCAGCGCAGGGGTAATGATCGCGAACATCATCTGGTAAGCCACGAACGCGAGCGCCGGAATGGTGACTCCGGTAGTCACGGTATGGAACTGCGGCGTGTCCACCCCGATCAGGGCGAACGCATCAAACTCACCCAGAATCGAGTTGCCCCGGTTACTGAAGGCCAGTGTGTACCCCACCAGCACCCAGGTCACGGTGATGACGCCGAGCGGAATGATGTTCTGCATCATCATGGTCAGCACGTTGCGCACCGGAACCATGCCCCCGTAGAAAAGCGCCAGGCCGGGTGTCATAAACAGCACCAAGCCGGCGCAGACCAGCACCCATGCGGTATCCGCCCCGTTCACAGCCGGGCTCCGGCTCGGGGCACGGAAGAAGCTGAAAGCCACGGAATTCGTGCCCGGCCTCCACCGCTGAAATGGATCCTTGAAAGATTTCCTGTTTCGGTTTCCAGGAGTGTCCGCATTCGATCCCCGCTTCCAACTCGTATCCCGCATGAGTGGTGCCGCCGAGGGGCCGTGAGATGTGGAGGGGTGTCCCCGGCGAATCGAGCTTACCGGCCGGGACGCGGCGTTTAGAAGGCCGGAAGCCGAAACAGGGGCGCCGGAGGCAAACACGGAACAGGTGTTTGCCTCCGGCGACGGGTGCCTGGTTGAGTGAGTGCGCCTAGTTGGCGTTCGGTCCGGTCACGCCGTGCGGATCGATCACGTACTTTCGCGCCGCCCCCGAGTCAAACTCGCGGTAGGCTTCCGGTGCGCCGTCCAGAGTGATGGCTGTCGCGTTCACGGCTTTGGCGATCTGCACCTTGTCGTTGAGGATCGCCATCATGAGGTCGCGGTTGTACTTCATCACCGGGCACTGCCCGGTGGTGAAGGACAGCGACTTGGCCCAGCCTGTCCCCAGGCTCAGGGAGAGTGAGCCGACCTTCGCTGCCTCGTCCACTCCGCCCGGATCACCCGTGACGTAGAGCCCGGGGATGCCGAGCGCACCGCCGGCGGCGGTGACATCCATCAGCGAGTTCAGCACCGTGGCCGGCGCTTCGGTGCCCGATCCGTGGCCGTGGCCGCGGGCTTCGAACCCGACAGCGTCAACGCCGCAGTCGACCTCGGGCACACCGAGCAGCTGCTCGATCTGGTCCCGGGGGTCGCCCTTGGAGATATCCACCGTTTCACAGCCGAAGCTGCGGGCCTGTGCCAGACGATCCTCGTTGAGGTCACCGACAATGACGACGGCGGCACCAAGCAGCTGGGCGCTGGCTGCCGCGGCCAGTCCCACGGGTCCCGCACCGGCAATGTAGACGGTGGAACCGGTCCGTACCCCGGCTGTGTAAGCGCCGTGGTAGCCGGTGGGGAAGATATCCGAGAGCATGGTCAGGTCCATGATCTTCTCCATGGCCTGGTCCTTGTCCGGGAACTTCAGCAGGTTCCAGTCTGCGTAGGGCACCAGGGCGTACTCGGCCTGGCCGCCCACCCATCCGCCCATGTCCACGTAGCCGTAGGCACTGCCGGGCCGGTCGGGGTTGACGTTCAGGCAGACACCGGTTTTGCGTTCCTTGCAGTTCTTGCACCTCCCGCAGGAGATGTTGAAGGGAACGGACACCAGGTCCCCCACCTTGATGAACTCGACGCCCGGGCCGGTTTCGACAACCTCGCCGGTGATTTCGTGGCCCAGGATCAGGTTGGGCGGTGCCGTGGTGCGGCCACGGACCATGTGCTGGTCAGAGCCGCAGATGTTCGTTGTTACAACCTTCAGGATTGCGGCGTGGGGCAGTTTCCGCCCCACGTTGGCCGGGTTTACCCCGGGCCCGTCCCTCAACTCGAAAGTCGGATAATCGATGTCCTGGACTTCCACGACACCGGGTTCAATGTAAGCAATTGCTCGATTACCGCTCATGGTTCCTCGCCTTGTCACCTAGGTCTTCGTTGACTGGTTCCCCGGCAGGCAGGCAGCCGGAGGCCGCTTCGCTCCCCCCGGGAGCCCGAGCCTACAACGCGCACTGGTACGCGGCTAGGGTGCCAAAGACGAGACGTCCGGAAGTCCGCCCCGGGGCGCGTCCTGCCTCAACGCACAACGGGCAGCTCCTCCGTCCTGGAGGGGCTGCCCGTCAATGCAGTAAAAGACAGAGGCGCGTAAGGCGCCGGCGCTAGCTCGCCTGGCCGTCCTGGCCCGCAGCTGCCTGGCCCTTTTCCTGGGCTGCGATCTGCTCGTGGACGGCCTTCATGTCCAGGCCCTTGACGGCTTCAACCAGTTCGGTGAACTGGTTGGCGTTCAGGGCGCCGGGCTGGGAGAAAACGAGCACCTTCTCACGGAAGGCCATCAGGGTGGGGATCGACGTAATGCCGGCGGCGGCTGCGAGCCCCTGCTCGGCCTCTGTGTCCACCTTCGCGAAGGTGACGTCTTCGTGCTGCTGCGAGACGGCGTCGTAAACCGGTGCGAACTGCTTGCACGGGCCGCACCAGTCAGCCCAGAAGTCAACGAACACAATGTCGTTGGCTTCGATGGTCTCGGGGAACGTTGCCTCGGTAATGTCGATAGTTGCCATGGAACCAACGCTAACGGTCCCGTGCAGGGATGTCTGCAACTGTTCGCTCTACGGTGAAGGGCCTGGTTAGGCGATGGAGGAGTATCCCATGTGGGTGACTTTGGCTATCACGGGCATGGCATCGTGCAGTTTCGCCCGGTCCGCATCGGTGAGCTGGGCCAGCATGCCGGCCAGCAGCGAGTTGCGCTGTTCCGTTTCGATAGCCAGTATGCGGCCGCCGTCCGGGGTGAGCGTGACCCTGACGCCCCGGGAGTCCAGCGGATCTGGGCTCCTGCGCACCAGCCCTGCATGTTCCAGCCGGATAATCTGCTCAGTCGCACTGGGAACCTTGATCCCGAGGTTCCGGGCAATGTCGCTGACCCGCATTCCGTCTCCGGAGACCATCCTCAGGGTGCCAAGCTGGTTGGCAGTAATACCGAACTCCGTGTCCATATGTCGGACCAGGAAGACAACCTCACGCAACGCCTCGATGAATTCCTCAGCTAAGCGGTCCAGGGCTGTTTCCTCGTTCATGCTTAAGAAGCCTAGACCGCCTAGGCATTTGCGGTTAGGGGCATCACCGTACTTGCCAGTTTTCCGGCCAGATTGAGCGAATCGGCGTTTCGGCCCTGCCGGACTCCCTCCGCCGGGTTACGTTGGGCAACAAAAATCCCGCCCCAGCCTGAGGCTGGAGCGGGATTCTTCTTCGGTGGCAGATGAGGGATTCGAACCCCCGTAGGCATTGCCAGCTGATTTACAGTCAGCCCCCTTTGGCCGCTCGGGTAATCTGCCGAAGGCCTTCTTGCGAAGACTTTGTCCGCGGTAACCGCGGGCAAGACAACTTTACAGAAAATTGGCCTCAGAATCGAATCGGGCCCCGCGGCTAGAGTCCGCGGGCCACCCGGGAGCTGATTTGGGCGTAAAAAGCCTGGGCCTGTCCGGTGCTGACCTCGCCCCGGGAGACGGCGTCCGCGAGCTCTGTGCGGACCCCTGCGAGGCGTTCGGCGGCCGAGGGGCCCTGCCAGACAACAAGGCCTGCAGCTCCTTGGCCTGCCCTGACTTCCGACGGCGCCGCTGCCGCCCGGCTGGGTTCACGGGCCTGGGCGGGAGCGGCAGCCGCCCCGATGCCCGCCACGGAGACCGCGGCCAGGACCGATGACGCCGCAGCGGTCCGCAACCGCACCCCCGGCCGCCGCCGGCCGGGAGGCGGGGGCTCCTGTTCCTGCCGCGGCCCGGATGAATCCTTGTTCTGCTCGCTCATGCGTCCAAGCTTTCCCCGTCCGCTTGGGCGTACCGTGCACGCGGGCTGTACGTCCGCTGTGAGGCATGCCGCCTGCCCGGGAGCGCGGCCTACCGATTAGGCTTGGTGTCAGGAAAGTCCAACAGCCCTCCACAACGAAGGAGTCCACCATGGCCAGTGAGTCGACATTCGACGTCGTCAGCAAGATCGACAAGCAGGAAGTTGCCAATGCCCTGAACCAGGCGCAGAAAGAGATCGCGCAGCGCTACGACTTCAAGGGCGTCGGCGCGGAGATCGATTTCAGCGGCGAGAAGATCCTGATGAAGGCGAACTCCGAGGACCGCGTCAAAGCCGTCCTGGACGTCTTCCAGTCAAAGCTGGTCAAGCGCGGCATCTCCCTGAAGTCCTTCGAGGACGGGGAGCCCTACGCGTCGGGCAAGGAGTACCGGATCGAGGGCACCATGAAGGAAGGCATCGCCCAGGACCAGGCGAAGAAGATCAACAAGCTGATCCGCGACGAAGGTCCCAAGGGTGTGAAGTCCCAGATCCAGGGCGATGAACTGCGTGTCAGTTCCAAGTCCCGGGACGACCTGCAGGCCACCATGGCACTGCTCAAGGGCGCAGACCTCGACGTCGACCTGCAGTTCATCAACTTCCGCTAAGCCCGCGCTGTTCCGCAGCGCAGAAGCAAACGACGGGGGCCCCCCCCCAAGGGGGGGGGCCCCCGGCGGGTTTTTGGGTTTTGGGGGTGTAAGGGGGGC